>NZ_JBJKEX010000250.1:0-4500 GCF_045505405.1 Hansschlegelia beijingensis
ACGCGTCCGTCGACATCGTGGCGCGCGAGGTCGAGATGGAGATGGCCGTCGCCGGATCCGTCCGCGCCGGGCCCCCAGACCGTCCTGAACGGCCCGCAGGCGGCGGACCGGACGTCGTCGAGGAAGGCCGCGGCGCTGGGATCCCCGGCCGCCGCGACCGGAATCTCGCGGCCGTCAGCCAGGATGAAGGCAGCCACGTCGATGCCGTTGCCGAAGGCGTGTTCCGAAAGCCCCGGCTCGGGCGCCTCCCTGGCCTTGCGGCAGGCGTAGGAGCCCGCATTGCGAATCTCGGCCACCTCGACGCCGAAGCGCGCCCGCGCAGCGGGCTGAACCGTGTCGCGGACCCAGAGGTCCAGCGCCGCCGTCATGGCGCAGCCCAGACGCGCGCCCGGCTCGACGCCGACGGCGCCGTCGGCGAGCGCCAGCACCCGGAAGGCGTGATCGACGCCGCAGATGTCCTGGCCTGCGATCTCGCCCAGCGGACGCACGAACGTGGTCGGCTTCACCTGCCCGGCGGCGACGCACGCCTGCTCGGCCTCGCCGCGCCAGGCCGCGCGTTCCTGGCGCCCAAACGCGCCGACGCCGGCGAGCGCCACGGCCGAGCCGAAGAACCCGACAAAGATCGCAATGCGGATGATCATGTTCTCTAAAATGCGAAGTGCGAGATTAACGGCCGATCAATGAAGGCGCCCCAGCGGTCGCCGCGGCTTCCCGTGACGGGCCTCATGGGAGAGGATGGCGGCGTCCGCGCGACCGATCGCGCGGGAGGAGTCCCGATCGCATGACCGAAACGCCCAAGACGCTTCTCGAACTCGCCGGCGCCGCGCCCGCCCCCGCCTCGCTCTCCGACGCGACGCTGGTCGTGATCGACGCGCAGAACGAATATGTCAGCGGCCCGATCGCCCTGCCGGGCGTGCAGCCGGCGCTGGAGGCGATCGCGGCGTTGCTCGCGGAAGCCCGCGCGGCCGGAACGCCGGTCGTGCATCTGGTCCATCGCGCACCCGCCGGCGTGTTCGTGGAGGGAACGGAGGGCGCCGAGATCGCCCCGCAGGCGGCCCCGGCCGAAGGCGAGCCGGTGTTCAAGAAGGAGCTTCCCAACGGCTTCACCAACCCCGAATTCGGCCGGACGCTCGAGCGACTCGGCCGCAAGAACCTGATTCTCACGGGCTTCATGACCCACATGTGCGTGGATTCGACGGCCCGCGCGGCCGTCGACCTCGGTTATGGCGTCACGATCGTCGAGAACGCGGTCGCGAGCCGGCCGCTGCCCGGCGTGCTCGGCCGCCCGGCGCGCTCCGCGCAGGAGGTGCATGACGGCGCGCTGGCGGGGCTCGCAGACCTGTTCGCGGTGGTGACGCCGGACGCTTCCGGCCTGGGCAGGTGAGCCGGCGGCGTCAGCCGCCGAGCTTCGCCTTCACGACGCCGTTCGCCGCGCCGAAATCCATCACGCCGGCATACTTCGACTTCAGGGCGCCCATCACCTTGCCCATGTCCTTGACCGAAGCCGCGCCGGTCTCGGCGATGGCGACGTCGATCGCCGCCGCGACCTGCTCGGGCGACATCTGCGCGGGCAGGAACTCCTGGATCACGGCGATCTCGGCGCGCTCCTTCTCGGCGAGCTCCGGACGGCCGTTCTGCTCGTAGATCGCGGCGGATTCCTGCCGCTGCTTGATCATCTTGGCGAGCAGCTGCTTGAGCTCGTCTTCGGTCGCCGCGCCCTTGCCGGCGCCCCGCGCCTCGATGTCGCGATCCTTGATCGCGGCCCCCATCATGCGCAGCGTCGCGGTGCGGGCGGCGTCGCGGGCCTTCATCGACTCCTTGACAGCGGCGTTGATCGCCTCGCGCATGGTTTGATCCTCTGAGCCTGCAGGGCTGGCGCGCCGGCGCGTCGGTTGACGCGCTTCCGGGCGGCGCCTAGTTTCCGGCCGCAACTACGCTTTCGGGCGCTGCGCGGCGTTCGCGCTGGGTTAAGGCAATCGTCATGACGGGACAAGACACGGCCGCTCACGGCTGGGATGAGGCGCGCCCGACCGCGCGGCTTCTGCTGGCAGACGGCACCCTGATCGAAGGCCAGGGCATCGGAGCCGAAGGCATCGCGGCGGGCGAGCTCTGCTTCAACACCGCGATGACGGGTTATCAGGAAATCCTGACCGACCCGTCCTATGCGGGCCAGATCATCACCTTCACCTTCCCGCACATCGGCAATGTCGGGGTCAACGACGACGACGTCGAGACCATCAACGCGGCCGCCTCCTCGGGCGTACGCGGCGCGGTGTTTGCGGCCGACGTCACCTCTCCGTCCAACTGGCGGGCGACCCGCGACCTCGACGCCTGGCTGAAGGCGCGCGGCATCGTCGGGGTGGCGGGCGTCGACACCCGCGCGCTGACGGCGCTGATCCGCGAGAAAGGCGCCGCCAACGCGGTCATCGCGCATGCGCCCGACGGCCGGTTCGACGAGGCGGTCCTGAAGGCCGAGCTTGAGGGCTTCCCGGGGCTTGAAGGCCAGGACCTCGTGCCGCTCGTCGCCGCGACCCAGCGCTATGAGTGGGACGAGGGCGGCTGGACGTGGCCCGGCCAGGCCGAGCCCGGCGCCTATGGCAAGCGGCCGGAGGGCGAGGCCAAACGGGTCATCGCGATCGACTACGGCCTCAAGCGCAACATCCTTCGCATGCTGACGGCCGCGGGCTGCGAGGTCACCGTGCTGCCGCCGACGGCGACCGCCGAAGAGGTGCTGGCGCTGGAGCCGGACGGCGTGTTCCTTTCGAACGGCCCGGGCGATCCGGCCGCCACCGGCGCCTATGCGGTGCCGATGATCCAGGGCGTCCTGGAGAAGAAGGTGCCGACCTTCGGCATCTGCCTCGGACACCAGATGCTGGCGCTCGCGGTCGGCGCGAACACCCAGAAGATGCATCAGGGCCATCACGGCGCGAATCATCCGGTGAAGGACCTGATAACCGGCAAGGTCGAGATCACCTCGATGAACCACGGCTTCGCGGTCGATCGCGACACCCTGCCGGAGACCGCGCGCGAGACCCACGTCTCGCTGTTCGACGGCTCGAACTGCGGCCTCGAACTCACTGACCGCCCGGCCTTTTCGGTGCAGCATCACCCGGAGGCCTCGCCGGGCCCGCAGGACAGCCACTACCTGTTCCACCGCTTCGTCGAGATGATGAACAAGCGGGCGTAAGGACCCACGCGGATGACGGCGCGCAGACTAGGCCTTCTCGCCCTGCTCGCCGTCATTCTGGCCGGGGCCGGCGGCGCCTGGCTGCTGTGGCGGGCCGAGGAGGCCAGCACGCCCGAGCCGCGTCAGGCGCAGGATTCCGGCGGAACCCGGCTCTACTGCCAGTTCTACGTGTTCGTCGAACAGCGGCCCCGGGTCGCCTTCTACTTCGAGGTCGACCGGGAAGGCCCGGCGCCGCGCTTCCGGCAGATCTATGTCGCCGAGGACAATGGCGAGCGCGCCGATTTCGACGGCGTCTCCCAACCGCGTCCCGAGTGGACGTTCAGCGCCGCCGATCCGGCGCGCATCTCCTCCCGCATCGTCGTGCCGGACGCCTCTCAGGCCGCGCAGCATGAGGAAGACATCGCGATCGAGCTCCACCGGTACGAGCCGAAGGCCGAGGGGCCGGTCTGGTTCGAGGCGAGCCTCAGGAACGTCCACTTCCAGAACCTGCCCGGCAAATGCCGGCAGAGCGGCGCATGAGCGGACCGTTCCGGGTTCGCGACGCGCTCGATTCCGACATGGCGGCGGTCCAGCGCATCTATGAGCCGGAGGTGGTGGCCGGCCTCGCCACCTTCGAGCTGGAGCCCCCGAGCGTCGAGGAGATGGCCCGACGGCGCGACGCCATCATCGGCGCCGGTCGTCCCTACCTCGTGGCCGAACGCGACGGCCGCGTGCTGGGCTACGCCTATGCCGCGGAATACCGGGCGCGGCCGGCCTACCGGCACACGGTGGAGGATTCCGTCTACGTGTCCGCCGAAGCGCAGGGCCAGGGCGTCGGAAGCGCCCTGCTCGCGGAGTTGATCGCCCGCTGCGAAGCGGGGCCGTGGCGGCAGATGGTGGCCGTCATCGGCGATTCGGCGAACGCCGGCTCGATCGCGCTGCACCGGCGGCTGGGGTTCCGGCAGGTCGGCGTGCTCGAGGCGGTCGGCTTCAAGCTCGGACGCTGGGTCGACACGGTGCTGATGCAGCGGCCGCTCGGAGGGCGCGCGGAGTGATCAGCCGCGGCGTCGTCCTCCGGCTCGGCGTCGGCCAGCTGATCTGCTGGGGATCGACCTTCTATCTGATCGGCGCCTTCGGCGACCGGATCGCGGCCGATTTCGGCTGGAGCCTGATCGGGACGCAGGCGGGCTTTTCGCTCGCGCTCCTGACGATGGGCGTGGTCTCGACGGCCGCGGGACGGATGATCGACCGCCACGGCGGCCGGATCGCGATGGTCTGCGGCTCACCTATGCGCTTCTGCTCATCGTCATCGGCGTTGATCTTCTGCGGCGTCT
>NZ_JBJKEX010000251.1:0-4493 GCF_045505405.1 Hansschlegelia beijingensis
CGCGCTGGTCGGCGGCCGCGGTCGCGAGCCTCGCGCGGTTCGCCGAGCGCTTCTGCCTGCCGGCGGCGGTCACGTTCCGGCGGCAGATGCTGTTCACGGCCGATCACCCGTGCTTCGCCGGAGACCTCGGCATCGCGCCGAATCCGAAGCTCGTCGCGCAGGTGCGAGAGGCGGATCTCGTGCTGCTGATCGGCGGCCGGCTCGGCGAGGTTCCGAGCCAGTCCTACGACCTGCTGGGCGCTCCCTCCCCGCGGCAGACGCTGGTCCATGTCCACCCCGACCCCGAGGAGCTCGGGCGGGTCTACCAGCCGGCGCTCGCCATCAACGCCTCGCCGATCGCGTTCGCGGCGGCCCTCGAAGCGCTCCAGCCGCCGCAGAGCCTGCCCTGGTCGCAGCTGACGACGGCCGCCCATGACGCGTACCTCGAGTGGTCCGGCGTCGTTCCGGAACATCCCGGCCCGGTCCAGATGGCGGAGGTGGTCGCGGCCCTGAACGCCCTGCCGTGCGACGCGGTCGTGACCAACGGCGCCGGCAATTACGCCGGCTGGTTGCATCGTTTCCGGCGCTTCAACGGCTATGGAACGCAGGCCGCCCCGGCCTCGGGCTCGATGGGTTACGGCCTGCCGGCCGCGATCGCCGCCAAGCGGCTCTTTCCCGAGCGCGAGGTCGTGGCTGTCGCGGGCGACGGCTGCTTCATGATGACCTGCCAGGAGCTTGCGACCGCCGTCCAGCACGGCCTCGCGCTCACCGTCGTGGTCATAGACAACGGCCAGTACGGCACGATCCGGATGCATCAGGAGCGGGAGTTCCCCGGCCGCCCCTTCGCCACCGGGCTACACAGTCCGGACTTCGCGGCGCTGGCGCGAGCATGCGGCGCCGCGGGGTTCACGGTCGCGGAGCGCGGCGCGTTCAACGACGCCTTCGCCGAGGCGCGCGCCTGCTCCGGGCCGGCGCTGGTGCATGTCCGGCTGGATCCGGATGCGCTGTCTCCGACCGCGACGCTCGAGAGCGTGCGGAGCGCGGCCAGGGCGGCCGGGCGCTGAGGCCTACTCCGAGGCCACGATCGCGAGCGCGGTGAGGAAGCCCGGGAGATCGTCGGTCATGTGATCGACATGCGGCGCCGGGGACGCGTCGTCGGAGGATGTGAGACGCTCCAGACCTTCGGGCTCGCCGCCCCTGGGCGTGACCAGCACCGTCCGCATCCCGAGCGTGTGCGGGACCACCAGGTTCGTCGACAGGTCCTCGAACATCGCGGCCCTGTGCGGAACGACGCCGTGCAGCTTCAGGAAGGCGTCGTAGGCCGCATGCTCGGGCTTCGGCACGAAGCCCGCGGCGGCGATGTCGAAGACGTCCTCGAACAGGTCCGCGACGCCGAGCCGGGCGATGACGCTCTCGGCGTGCCGTCTCGAGCCGTTGGTGAGAACGAAACGCCGTCCCGGCAGCCGCGCGATCCCGGCCGCAAGCTCCGGGGCCGGCACGAGCACCGAATGATCGATGTCATGCACGAAGGCGAGGAAGTCGGCGGGGTCCAGCCCCTCCTCGGCCATCAGGCCGCGCAGCGTGGTGCCGTGCTTGCGGTAGTAGTGCTTCTGCAGCGCGCGCGCCGACAGGCCGTCGATGTCGTAGTGATGCGCGATATAGGCGGTGATCTTCGCGTCGATCTGATCGAACAGCCGCGACGAGGCCGGATAGAGCGTGTTGTCGAGGTCGAAGACCCACGTCTCGACATGGTCGAAGCCCTTCGCCTCGGCCTGGAGCGCGTGCTCCTTCAGAGCGGCGAAGGAATCCGGATCGGGAATGCGGTTCATGAATGGCTGGCGTCTTTCAGCGATGTCCGTCCCCACAGTCTGGGCGCGCTGTATGACGAACATGTTGTCGTGACGCAGCGGCTTTTCCAGGGCCGCGCAGCGGCTCAGCGGAGCGCGAGATCCGCATACCCGACCGCGACCGCGAGCGCGTAGCTCACCGGCGAGGGCGCGCCGGTCAGGACCAGCAGCACCAGAGAAAGCGCGATCCAGAGACCCGCCACGATCCTCGGCCCCTGCTGGAAGTAAACCACCGCGACCAGCAGGTGCACGACCGCGAGCAGGTTCTGCGGCACGCCGGACCAGAGCGAGGGCAGCAGAAAGAGCGCGAGGCCGACGCCCGCCATCGCGGTCGCGAACTCGGCGACCGAGCGACGCCGGGGTTGGGCGTCCGGAGCGCTGGGTCGCTTGAAGGGAACGACCGACACGGGCGGATCAGCGCGTGACGAGCGTGCCGGCGCCGCCCGGCGTCAGCAGCTCGATCAGCACCGCGTGAGGCTGCTTGCCGTCGAGAATGACCACGCCCTCGACGCCGCGCTCGACCGCATAGATGCAGGTCTCGACCTTCGGGATCATGCCGCCCGAGATGGTGCCGTCGGCGATCAGCCGGCGCGCCTCCTCGACCGAGAGCTCGTGGATCAAGTTCTTGTCCCGGTCGAGCACCCCAGGCACATCCGTCAGCATCAGCAGGCGCTTGGCTTTCACCGCGCCGGCGATCGCGCCCGCGAAGGTGTCCGCGTTGACGTTGTAGGTCTGGGGGCCGTCCACCGCCGTCGCCACCGGAGCGACGACCGGGATGAAGTCGGAGGCGATCACCCAGTCGAGCACCGCGCGATCCACGCGCTCCGGCTCGCCCACGAAGCCGAGATCCACCACCTCCTCCTGGCCGGTGGTCGGATTGATGATCGTGCGGCTCACCTTGCGGGCCGCGACCATGCCGCCGTCCTTGCCCGAGAGACCGATGGCGCGGCCGCCTTCAGCGTTGATCGACGCCACGATCTGCTTGTTGATCGAGCCGGCGAGGATCATTTCGACGATGTCGACCGTGTCCCTGTCGGTCACCCGCAGGCCGGCCTTGAACTCGCTCTTGATGCCGAGCCGGTCCAGCATGCCGCCGATCTGAGGCCCGCCGCCGTGGACGACGACCGGGTTGATGCCGACCTCCTTGAGGATCGCCACGTCCTGCGCGAACCAGCGCGCCGCCTTGGCGTCGCCCATCGCGTTGCCGCCATACTTCACCACGACGGTCGCCGCGTCGTAGCGCTGCATGTAGGGCAGCGCCTCGACGAGGATGCGCGCGGTGTCGTGCGGATCTGGGACGCTGGCGGTCATCGGCTTCGCTCGGGCTAGGTGGCCGGCGGCGTTCTAGACGCTTCGGCGCGACGCCTCAATGAGGCCTCGCGTTTCAGCTGGCCATCAGGGCGCCGACGCCCCAGTGCGGAACGCCGGAGGGGCCGGGCGCCGCGCGATCCGCGAGAGCGCGAAGCTCCGCGACCAGGCGGTTCGCGTACCAGGCCTCGAAGGCGTCCGCGGCCATCGGCCGGCCAAACAGGTAGCCCTGCGCATAGGTGCAGCCGTGGCTTACGACGAAGTCCAGCTGTTCTTCGGTCTCCACGCCCTCCGCGACGGTCTCGACCCCAAGATTGTCCGCCATGCCGATGACGGTGCCCACCACAACTCGGGCGGCCGGCGCGTTCAGCGCGTCGAGCACGAAGGCGCGGTCGATCTTCAGCACGTCGAACGGCAGCTGGGTGAGCGTCGCGAGGTTGGAGTAGCCGGTCCCGAAATCGTCGATCGCGATCCGCACCCCGGCGGCCTTGAGCGGCGCGAGTTCGCGGGCGGCGTGCTCAGGATCGCCCATCGCGGCGCTCTCGGTGATCTCAAGCTCGATGCGGGACGGGTCGGCCCCGGCCGCGCGGATGATCTCGAGCGCGCTTTCGCCGAAGCGGGGGTTGCGGAACTGCAGGGTCGAGACGTTGACCGCCACCCGGAGCGGCATGCCGCGGGCGGTCCAGCCGGCGCAGACCCGGCTCGCCTCGGCGAGCACGAACCGTCCCAACTGCTCGACCAGGCCGCATTCCTCGGCGAGCGTGACGAACTCCATCGGGGGCACCAGGCCCCGGATCGGATGCCGCCACCGCACGAGCGCTTCGGCCCCGAAGACGACCCCCGGCTTCAGCGCGATCTGCGGCTGGAAGTGCACCTCGAGTTCGTTCTGGTCGAGCGCGCGGCGCAGGTCCTCCTCGAGCCTCAACCGGCCATAGGCGAGCTGGTTCAGGCCGGCGTCAGCGGCCCGCACGCTCTGCGGGCCGGCCGATCGCGCCGCCGACAGCGCCGCGGAGGCGCTGCGCAGCAGGCCATCGGCTTCATCCCCATCGTCGGGGCCGATCGCGATCCCGATCGCGAGGCTCAGCGTGACGAAATGCTCGCCGACCGGCATCGGCGCCTCGAACGCCTCGACGGCGCGTCGCGCGAGCTGCTCGGCGGCTTCGCCGTCGGCCCCGAGCGCCAGCATGGCGAACCCCGAGTCCGAAATGCGGGCGAGAAACACGGAGTCCGCGCCGGACTGGGCGGAAAGCCGGCAGCCCGGCACCGTCCTGCGGGAGGCCGGCTTTCCTGCCTCGTGCTCGGCACCAACGACCTCGCCAAGGACACCTGGGCGCAGATCGTGAAAGGCCGGGCGCCGAT
>NZ_JBJKEX010000252.1:0-4429 GCF_045505405.1 Hansschlegelia beijingensis
CGCATGTTCTGCCGCCTCAAAGACTTCCGACGCGTCGCAACCCGCTACGACCGTAACGCCACCAGCTTCCTCGCCGCCGTCCACATCGCCGCGATCGTCAGCTACTGGTTATGAGTCTCGGCCCTAGTGCGGGGCGGGCGACTTATGATCCTCGAAGGTCAGCCGAAGCTTCCCGCCAAGGCCCGCAGCCGACGTCCCGGGACCGCGAGCTCCGGTGCTCGCAGGCGCAGGCGCCGCTCCTCCCCCGCATGGCCGGCCGGTCCGGACACGCCTCCCTGTCGGAGAAGGACAGGCAGAGGAGAGCACGGGCGAGGCGAGATGTCAAGGAATAAAAGCCTATCACGCCGGACCCTCCGCCGTCATGCCCGCCTTCGCGGGCATCCACGACTTACCTCGGCTGCACGCGTGAGACCAAGTCGTGGATACCCGGCCCCCGCCGGGCATGACGAGGGGCCCCGGTCGCGCCTCATCCTCAGCCGTCATGCCCGCCTTCGGGCATCACGACTTTCTTCCGGCCGCAGCGCCCCACGTCCAAGTCGTGGATACCCGCGCGAAGGCGCGGGCATGACGGGGAGGCGCTTGCGCCTTATCGCGAGCCGCCTGAGCATCCGGCGATGCGCTTCTCCTTCGTCTACCTCATGACGAACCAGCCGAACGGGGTGCTCTATGTCGGCGTCACCTCCGATCTCGTGCGCCGCATGACGCAGCACCGCTCCGGGCTGATCGAGGGCTTCACGAAGCGCTATGGCCTGAAGACACTCGTCTGGTTCGAGACCCATGATGAGATCGTCGCCGCGATCGGGCGAGAAAAGAAGATCAGCACTGGCCGGGGCGAGAAAGGTTCGGCTGATCCAGCAGGGAAATCCGGACTGGCGCGATCTCTGGCCGGACATCTTGGCGTGATGAGCCCTCGGACCCGGACTCGTCATGCCCGCCTTGCGGGCATCCACGACTTCCTTCCAACCGCGCCGCCTTACGATCAAGTCGTGGATACCCGGCCTCCGGCCGGGCATGACGAAGGACGCGCCGCGCCTCATCCTACGTCATGCCCGCCCTTTGCGGGCATGACGTGGAGGGCGATACCGGATGAGCCCGAGCGCGGCCGACGCCCCGAGGCCGACACATCGGTCATGCCAGCCGCAACGCCGCGCTCCCCCGCATGGCCTCCCGATCCGGAGACGTTGTTCACCGGAGGCGCGTGACGGGAGTGGAGCACGGATGAGCGCAGCATCACCTTAGGTTCTTGATTTCTTGAACGACCCCCCCGTACGGGATTGCCTCTCCGCCCTCCACTGCAACCTTTCTGAGCGCGTGAGAAAAAACGAATAGTGGCGGATCTTTATTTAGCTCCTCAAAGGTCACTATCTCCGGCCACCTATGCACCTCGCTGATGACCAACAAGAGGGCGTTCACCTCTTCCTCCGGAGAGCCTGCGACAAAGACGTCCGCAAACGCATAGCAGAATCCAATGACCAATAGAGCAGAGCAGAATACCGAGAGACTTTTGTAATATCCGTCAAAGTTTCCTATCCGGTAGCGGAATGGGCCCTCGGGATCCCCCCAACCATTTCTCAACAACGCATGAGTGTTAAAGTGAACAAAATTAGAAGATAAGAAATACACATAATTATAGACAGACTGAATATTCAAATCTTCGGCCATCTCGCGCACGGTAGGCCCGCCCTGTCGTGCGACCCCCTTCGCCTTCCAAAAAGCGCTCAGCTCGGCCTTAGCCGATCGGACATCACCTTCTAAGGTCGCCTTGTCCTTATCTCCTCCGATAACCGGCTGAAAAGGATTGTTCGATGAAAAAAAGCTAGCTTGGGCCGCAACACCAGCTCGAAAATTCATCGTCTGGATCAACATAATTAAGCGATTTCTGTCTTCCGAATCGAACCTCTTTATGTATGAAAGCATGATAAGATCTTCGCAAATTCCACGAATACCGCCGATCATTGCGTAGTCTGTACCGGCGTATCGGTGTCTCTTAGAGGTTAGTATTGCGAAATCAACGCTCTTGCATATCGCGCACCTCACAACGACACGATAAATATCGTCTCTAAGCTCTGAAGCGCCGAACGTCAGATCATCGCACCTCCGCCTGATCTTCCTGAGCTCCTTAGCGAAGTCTTGAGCGCTCCATTCGCTGCCTCGGGCCAAGCGATGCCCCTCCCTACATACCCGAATAGTTCGGCCCGCCGCCGCCCTCCGGAGCCACCCAGACGATATTCTGATTTGGGTCTTTGATATCGCAGGTCTTGCAGTGGACGCAGTTCTGGGCGTTGATCTGGTACTTCGGCTCAGCCCCCTCCTCCAGCCATTCGTAGACGCCGGCCGGGCAGTAGCGCTGCGACAGGCCGGCGTAGACGTCGTGCTCGGATGATTTCTGCAGGCTCATGTCCTTCACGCGGAGATGCACCGGCTGGTGCTCCTCGTGATTGGTGTTGGACAGGAAGACCGAGGACAGGCGGTCGAAGGAGACCACGCCGTCGGGCTTCGGATAGGCGATGCGCTGGCACTCGCTGGCGGGCTTTGTGGCGGCGTAGTCCGGCTTGCCGTGCGGCAGCGTTCCGAACAGCTTTAGGCCGAGCTGCTCCGCCCACATCGCCGCGCCGCCGAGCATGACGCCGAGGCGGGTGCCGTATTTCGACCAGAGCGGCTTGACGTTGCGCACCGGGCGCAAATCGGCGCCGACCGGGCCGTCGCGCCAGGCGGCCTCGTAGGACGACAGCTCGTCATGGGCGCGGCCGGCCTTGAGGGCCTCGCAAATGTGCTCGGCGGCGAGCTTGCCGGTCAGCACCGCATTGTGGCTGCCTTTTATGCGCGGGACGTTGACGA
The DNA here is from genome assembly GCF_045505405.1 of Hansschlegelia beijingensis. GTDB lineage: Bacteria > Pseudomonadota > Alphaproteobacteria > Rhizobiales > Methylopilaceae > Methylopila > Methylopila beijingensis_A. Next base: position 2,839 of record NZ_JBJKEX010000252.1, read on the forward strand.
AGCCGGCCGCGCAGCCGACCAGCGCGCCGCCCGGGAAGGCGAGCTTCGGGACCGACTGGAAGCCGCCCTCCGTGATAGCGCGCGCGCCATAGGAGAGGCGCTGCCCACCCTCCAGCGTCGGGCGCACCGAGGGGTGCTGCTTGAAGCGCTGGAACTCCTCGAAGGGCGAGAGATAGGGGTTTTCGTAGTTCAGATGAACCACGAAGCCGACCGCCACCAGGTTGTCGCCGTAATGGTAGAGGAACGAGCCGCCGCCGGTCCTGTCGTCGAGCGGCCAGCCGAAGGAATGCTGCACGAGGCCCGGCTTGTGCTTCTCGGGCGCGACGCGCCACAGCTCCTTGAGGCCGAGCCCGTACTTCTGGGGCTCGCGCCCCTCATGCAGCGCGAATTTCTGGATCAGCGCCTTGGAAAGCTGGCCGCGCGCGCCTTCGGCGAAGATGGTGTACTTGCCACGGAGCTCCATGCCGCGGGTGAAGTTCGGGCTGGGCGTTCCGTCGCGGTTCACGCCCATGTCGCCGGTCGCGACGCCGACCACCGCGCCGTCCTCGCCGAACAGCACCTCGTTGGCGGCGAAGCCCGGATAGATCTCGACGCCGAGCGCCTCGGCCTTGGCGCCCAGCCAGCGGCAGACGTCGCCGAGCGAGACGATGAAATTGCCGTGGTTCGACAGGATTTTGGGCATGCCGAACGCCGGCAGGCCGAGCGCCTTGGCCTCGGTCAGGTAGAGGAAGCGGTCGTCGGTGACCTCGGTGCGCTGGAACGTGTCGGGCTCGTCGCGCCAGCCGGGCAGCAGCGCGTCGAGGCCGACCGGGTCCACCACCGCGCCGGACAGGATGTGGGCGCCGACCTCGGAGCCCTTTTCGAGCACGACGACGGAGATGTCCGCGTCGAGCTGCTTGAGGCGGATCGCGACGGCGAGGCCTGCGGGCCCGGCGCCGACCACGACCACGTCGTAGTCCATGGCCTCGCGCTCGGGCAGTTCCGCCATGCTCTCGTCCGCCATGTTCCGCGTCTCCCTGAAGCTCGTCGCCCTGGAACCGTTCGCATCTGCTGCGCTGCGAAACTAGGGCGACATTCGTCCGAGAAAGACGCGTCCTTAGGCGGAGAAGGCGAGCAAGTTATTTCGGGTTTTCGCCCGTCAGCCGCTCGCGCTGACGCTCGAGATCCTTCTTGAGCTGCTCCTTGTTGACGCCGGCGCGCTGCTCGGGCGTGAGCGGCCCCGGATCGTCCGGCAGCGTCGCGTTGAAGGCGTCCGCGGCGGGGTGTTCGTGGCTGGTCGGCGGGTTCGCCATGGCTGAGGCGATGGCCAGCATCAGCAGGACGAGCGCCATCGTCTCCGTGGGCGAAACGTCGCCGAAGCCGCGGATCGCCGCCACGGCCGCGGGGTCGTAGACGAACAGGGCGAGGGTGAAGAGCGGCAGCGACACGCCGAGCAGTCGGACGAGCTGCCGCAGCTCCTGGGCGCGCGTCGATCGAACATGCGTGAGCGCGATCGCGAGCGCCGCGAACAGCAGGGTGACGCAGCTCGCGGGGCTCGCGACCCATAGCGCAGCCCCGACGCGGCCCCCGTCCGGCGCAGCGGTCGTCGGTT
>NZ_JBJKEX010000253.1:0-4421 GCF_045505405.1 Hansschlegelia beijingensis
AGCACGCGCTCTTCGTGCCGCGGAAGCAACGGCCGGGGCGACGATGGCGGGACGTCTGGCGATACTTGCAGGCGCGGCGCTGCTGAGGCCGCGCGAACCAGCTCCACGGCGTTGAACTTCGACGTCAGGTCCTGGGTGACGCCCACGACCACGCCGGCCTTGCCCTCGGAGGTCACGCCCACGATCGCGGCCACGCCCGAGCCGAGCGACTTCTTGGCTTCGTCGACGAGGCCCTTGAGGTCCTTCATCTCGATGCCCTCGACCGTGCGGGCGAACAGCTTCACGCCCGCGACCTCGCGCAGGGCGTCCGCCGCCCCGCCGCCGGCGCCGCCCATAGCGAGCTTCTTGCGCGCCTCGACCAGTTCGCGCTCGAGGCGCTTGCGCTCCTCCAGCAGGGCCTCGACGCGCGACACCACCTCGGCCTCGGGCGCGCGCAGCAACGCGGCGAGATCCGCCACGCGGGCGCTCTGCGTCTCGAAGTGCTGGCGCGCCGCCTCCCCCGTCAGGGCCTCGACGCGGCGGACGCCCGCCGCCACGCCGCTCTCACCGATGATCGTGATCGGCCCGATCTCGCCGGTCGCCCCCACATGGGTGCCGCCGCAGAGCTCGATCGAAAAGGCGCGCTCGCCGTCCTCGGCCTTGCCCATCGAGACGACCCGCACCTCATCGCCATATTTCTCGCCGAACAGCGCCCGGGCGCCCGACTTCATCGCTTCCTCGACGCCCATCACGCGGGTCGTCACCGGATCGTTCTGGAGCACGATCGCGTTGGCGAGCGTCTCGATCCGGCCGAGCTCCTCGTCGCCGATCGGCTTCGGGTGGCTGAAGTCGAAGCGGAGCCGGTCCGGAGCGACCAGCGAGCCCTTCTGCGCGATGTGATCGCCCAGCGTCAGCCGCAGCGCCTCGTGCAGCAGATGGGTGGCCGAATGGTTGCCCCTGATCTTGCGGCGGCGCTCATGGTCGACCTCGAAGGTCAGCCCGTCGCCCACCGCGACCGCGCCCTCCCGGACCTCGACCACGTGGACGAACAGGTCGCCGAGCTTCTTCTGCGTGTCGGTGACCACGAGCCTGACGCCGTTGCCGGAAAGCTCCCCGACATCGCCGACCTGGCCGCCGGACTCGCCGTAGAACGGCGTCTGGTTCGTCACCAGAAGCCCGCGCTCGCCGGCCTCCAGGCGCTCGACCTCCTGGCCGTCCTTGACCAGGGCGACGACCGCGCCTTCGGCGCGCTCCACGCCATAGCCGAGGAACTCCGTCGGTCCGACCCGCTCGCGCAGGCCGAACCACACCGTCTCCGTCGCGGCCTCGCCCGAGCCGGACCAGGCGGCGCGCGCCTCGGCCTTCTGGCGCTGCATCGCGGCGTTGAAGCCGTCGACGTCGACCGTGACGCCGCGCGGCCGGAGCGCGTCCTGCGTTAGGTCGAGCGGGAAGCCGTAGGTGTCGTAAAGTTTGAAAGCGGTCTCGCCAGGCAACCGGTCGCCGCCCGCGAGGCCTTCGGACGCCTCCTCGAGCAGGCCGAGGCCGCGGGTGAGCGTCACGCGGAAGCGGGTTTCCTCGAGCTCCAGCGTCTCGGTGATCAGCGCCTCGGCGCGGACGAGCTCCGGATATGCGGCGCCCATCTCGCGGATCAGGGTCGGAACGAGCCGCCACATCAGCGGATCGCGCGCGCCGAGCAGCTGCGCGTGGCGCATCGCGCGCCGCATGATCCGGCGCAGCACGTAGCCACGCCCCTCATTGGAAGGCAGCACGCCCTCGGCGACCAGGAAGCTCGAGGCCCGAAGATGATCCGCGATCACGCGATGGCTCGCCTGCGTCGGGCCTTCGGCCGGCACGCCCGTCGCCTCGACGCTCGCGCGGATCAGGGCGCGGAACAGATCGGTGTCGTAGTTGGACGTGACGCCCTGCAGGATCGCCGAGATGCGCTCGAGGCCCATGCCGGTGTCGATCGACGGGCGCGGCAGCGGCCGGCGGTCGTTCGGCGCCACCTGGTCGTACTGCATGAAGACCAGGTTCCAGAACTCCAGGAACCGGTCGCCGTCCTCGTCCGCGCTGCCGGGCGGTCCGCCGGCCACGCCCTCGCCCTGGTCGAAGAAGATCTCCGAACAGGGCCCGCAGGGGCCGGTGTCGCCGGCGGCCCAGAAATTGTCCGAGGAGGCGATGCGGATGATCCGGTCGTCCGGAAGACCCGCGATCTTCTTCCAGAGGTCGTAGGCCTCGTCGTCGTCGATGTAGACGGTGACCAGCAGCCGGTTCTTCGGAAGCTCGAAGTGCTTGGTGACGAGGTTCCAGGCGAGCTCGATCGCGCGATCCTTGAAGTAGTCGCCGAACGAGAAATTCCCCAGCATCTCGAAGAAGGTGTGATGCCGGGCCGTGTAGCCGACATTGTCGAGATCGTTGTGCTTGCCGCCCGCGCGTAGACATTTCTGCGCTGTCGTGGCGGTGCTGTAGGGCCGGCGCTCGACGCCGGTGAACAGGTTCTTGAACTGAACCATGCCGGCGCTGGTGAACATCAGCGTCGGATCATTGCGCGGGACCAGCGGCCCGGAGGCGACGTGCTCGTGGCCCTCGCCTACGAAGTAGTCGACGAAGGTCTTCCGGATCTCGTTGACGCCGCTCATGATGCCGAAAATGCTCGCTGGATGTCTTGGAAGGCGGCCCGCCAGAACGGCCGACGCCCCGTCACGCGGGCCCCGAAGGGCCGCGCCACGGGGCGCGGGCGGCACATTAAGCGCCAGCTTCCTCGCATGTCCAGAAAACCCAGCGCCGCAGCGCGAACGCCGCCGTTCGGCTCAGTCGGCGTCGAGCTCCGGATCGTTCGGGTCGACCTGGTCGAAGATCTTGTCGGCGATGATGCCCGACGCCTGCCGCACCTCGGATTCGATCCGGCGGGCGATCTCGACGTTCTCCTTGAGGAAGGATTTGGCGTTCTCCCGGCCCTGGCCGAGCCGCTGGCTATCGAAGGAGTACCACGCGCCTGACTTCTCCACGATGCCGGCCTTCACGCCGAGATCGATGAGTTCGCCGGTCTTGGAGACGCCTTCGCCATACATGATGTCGAACTCGACCTGCTTGAACGGCGGGGCCACCTTGTTCTTGACCACCTTCACGCGCGTCTGGTTGCCCACGACCTCGTCGCGCTCCTTGATCGCGCCGATGCGGCGGATGTCGAGCCTGACGGACGCGTAGAACTTCAGCGCGTTGCCGCCTGTGGTGGTTTCCGGGCTGCCGTACATCACGCCGATCTTCATCCGGATCTGGTTGATGAAGATCACCATCGTGTTCGACTTCGAGATCGAACCGGTGAGCTTGCGCAGCGCCTGGCTCATCAGGCGCGCCTGCAGGCCCGGCTGGACCTCGCCCATCTCGCCCTCGAGCTCGGCGCGCGGCGTGAGCGCGGCGACCGAATCGACCACCAGCACGTCGACCGCGCCGGAGCGGACCAGCGTGTCGGCGATCTCAAGCGCCTGCTCGCCGGTGTCGGGCTGGGAGATCAGCAGATCCTGGAGGTTGACCCCGAGCTTGCGGGCGTAGACCGGGTCCAGCGCGTGCTCGGCGTCCACGAAGGCGCAGACGCCGCCCTTCTTCTGGGCCTCCGCGACCGTGTGCAGCGCGAGCGTGGTCTTGCCGGAGCTCTCGGGGCCGAAAATCTCGATGATGCGGCCGCGCGGCAGGCCGCCGACGCCGAGCGCGATGTCGAGGCCGAGCGAACCGGTCGAGACCGTCTCGATCTCGGCCATGGCCTGACCGGCGCCAAGCCGCATGATCGAGCCTTTGCCGAAGGCGCGCTCGATTTGCGACAGGGCGGCGTCGAGCGCCTTGGTCTTGTCCATGGAGCTTCCTTCGACGAGGCGGAGTGCGGATTGGGACATCGCGGGACGCTCCTTATGGCATGAGCCGAGGCGGGGCTTCAACGCAAGGAACGTACTCGCTTTGTTCTCATCACGCAAGCGCGCCCCAAGGCGCTTACTCTTCTAGGTTTTTCCGCCTGCGTTCCGCGTTTGATCCTATCAGTCGGAGGCGGTCGCGTCGGAGCCCATGGCCTCCTTCACGGCCTGCACCAGCTGCTTCAGCGAGAACGGCTTGGGCAGGAAGGCGAACACCTCGCCTTCAGGCAGATTCTTCTTGAAGGCGTCCTCGGCGTAGCCGGAGACGAAGATGATCTTCAGGTTGGGCTGCGTCTTGCGCAGCTCGCGCAACAGGCTCGGCCCGTCCATCTCCGGCATCACCACGTCGGACACCACGAGCTCGATGTCGGCGCCGTCCGTCTTCATGCGCTCCAGCGCCTCGACGCCCGACCTCGCCTCGAGCACCGTGTAGCCGCGCGACGCGAGCGCGCGGGACGCGAAGGCGCGCACGGCGTCCTCGTCCTCGACCAGCAGCACGGTCCCGCAGGACATGACCGGCCGCGGCACCGTGCTGCT
>NZ_JBJKEX010000254.1:0-4410 GCF_045505405.1 Hansschlegelia beijingensis
GCACGGTGCCCACTGCCGGCACGCGGTCCTTGTGCTTCTCGACGAACGGGATCTCGCGGTCGTTCCAGGTCTTGAGCAGCTTCGGGTCCGGCAGGCAGCCGATCAGGCCGGGATGACCAGCCCGGCGGCGCCGAGCGTCCAGCGCGCGTCCATCAGCCGCTCGAGGGGCGGCTCAGACACGACCACCGACGTTCGCGCGCGCTCCGTAGAGTCAGTCATCCTGTGGCGAAACCTATCGGGTCGGGTGGTCGGGGAGATTCGACACTCGACAGCACCTGCATGACAGTGCCGCGACAACGGCGGCAGGATGATCATGGCCGAGAAACACGAATCCGCGAAGTCCCGCCGCAAGGAGGCGGCGCCCGGCAAGACCGAACGGGACGCGGCGACGTCCGATCCGACGATCGAGCTCGCTCCGCCCGGGACGGAAGAAGCGCCGCTGGTGACGATCGGCGGCGTCGAGGTCGACCTGGATGACGACCGGCTGCCGATCGCGATCGAGGAAGCCGCCTTCCGAAGCGGCGGCTACCCTTACGGGCACAAGCTGGACGACAAGCTCTACGAACGAACCTTGCACCAGCTCCAGATCGAGCTGCTGAAGCTTCAGGCGTGGGCCCGCAGCACGGGCGAGCGCGTCGTGATCGTCTTCGAAGGCCGCGACGCCGCAGGCAAGGGCGGCGTGATCGCCCGCTTCACGCAGCACCTCAACCCGCGAAACGTGCGCATCGTCGCCCTCGACAAGCCGTCCTCGACGGAGGCCGGGCAGTGGTACTTCCAGCGCTATCTCGGCCATATGCCGACGGCGGGCGAGATGGTTCTGTTCGACCGCTCCTGGTACAACCGCGCCGGGGTCGAGGTCGTGATGGGCTTCGCGACGCCGGCGCAGACCGCGCATTTCCTGAACGAGGCGCCGCAGATCGAGCGCCTGCTCGTCGAAGACGGCGTCCGGCTGTTCAAGTTCTGGCTGACCGTCGGCCGCGAGATGCAGGTCAAGCGCCTGCATGCCCGGCGCCACGACCCGCTCAAGCGATGGAAACTGTCGCCGATCGATTACGCGGGCCTCAACCTGTGGGAGGCCTACACCACGGCGGCCGACCGCATGCTTCGCGCTACCCACACCGAGCTCGCCCCCTGGACCGTGGTGAAGGCCAACGACAAGGCGCGCATGAGACTGGCGTGCCTCCGCGCCGTGCTGCTCGCCGTGCCGTATGAAGGACGCGACCTCGCCGCCATAGGCGGGAATGACGAGCGCATCATCATGAGCGCCCCGGCCTTCCTGGCCGAGGGCGGGGAGCCGGAGGGCTAATCCAGCGGCCTTCCCGCGCGTCGGAACGCCCCGGCGGCGAGCGCCGACCAGTCCTTGTCCTGGTCGCCCTGCGCGATCGCCTCGATGAACGCGTCGCGAAGCACGGACGCGATCGGCAGCGGCGTCTGGCTCGCCTCGCCGGCGGCGAGCGCGAGGCGCACGTCCTTCAGGCCAAGCGGCAGCTTGAAGCCCGCGGGTGAAAACTTCCGCTCGGCGATCAGGCCGCTATAGGTCTTGTAGGCGGGGGCCGCGAACAGCGTGCCGGTCATGATCTCGTACAGACGCTCGGGTTCGACGCCGTAGCCGTCGACCAGGGCCCCCGCCTCGCCCAGCGTCTCGATCATGCTCGCGAGAGCGAAGTTGCAGGCGAGCTTCACCACGTTGGCGTTGCTGGCGCGGTCGCCGAGCGGCCAGACCTGCTTGGCGAACAACTCGAGCAGCGGCGTCGCCCTGGCGACGCCCGACGGCTCGCCGGCGCAGAGCACGTTGAGCTGGCCGGCCGCCGCGACGTCCGGGCGTCCGAGCACGGGCGCCGCCACATAGCTCAGACCGCGCTCCTGATGGAGCGCCTCCATGCGGTCGGCGAAGGCCAACGAGACGGTGGAGAGATTGACATGGGTCGCCCCCGCTGCGGCCTTCTGCAAGGCGCCGGAGCCGACCACCACCTCCTCGATCACGTCATCCTGGCTGAGCATCGAGAACACGACTTCCGTCTGGAACGCCTCCGCCGGATCGCACGCTTTCAGCGCGCCGGCGTCGACCAGCGCATCCACCGCGGCCGAGGACCGGTTCCAGACCACGACCTCGCGGCCGCTCTTCAGAAGATTGCGGGCGACGCCTTCGCCCATGTTCCCGAGCCCGATGACCCCGACGCGCATGACCGCCTCCTGTCTGTCGCGCCTCAACGTCCGGCGCGCACAGGAGTTCGGCCAAGCGCATGCCGCGCGGGCGCCTCAGCCCTGCGCGGGGGACTTGCCGGCGTTCACTCGTCGATGACCTTCACCCGGGTCCCGGGCCGGATCGGCTCGCCTGGCGCGAGGCCGTTCAACACGGCGAAGCGCTCGGGCGCGCGGTCCTGGAACGCCATGCGGCTCGCGAGCGTCGCTTCCGTGTCGCCGGGGCGCGCGCGGACCACGTCCAGCCGCAGAGGACGCGCGGTGTCGCTCTCGGCCTGCGACAGCCGACGGAAGCTCTGGATGGACTGCCGGAAGCCGTTGTCGACCTCGGGCGTCAGGTCGCGCGCGGCGAAGATCAGACGGTACACGTCGGGGCCGTAGTGGATCGCCGCGAAACGGAACGTCCAGTCGCGGCCGCGCGCGATCAGCGTGACGGCCTCCATCCCATTGATCTGGAGTTTCTCGACCGGCCCGGGCGCCGCGCCGTCGACCCAGTTCTCGGCGATGTAGCCTTCCAGCGTCTGCCCAGGCGCGAGCCTGGCGGCGTCCATGCGCAAGGCGCGTCCGTCCGGCGCGACCCCGAGCAGCGCTTCGGAGCCGTTCTCGAAGGTGAACCCTGCCGGGGCGTAGAAGCTGAAGCCGAGACGCGGGTGAAGGAACTGCCGCCCGCGGGCGAAGCCCTGGCTCGGATCGTCGCCGTAGACCATGCCGTCGATCGCGGTCAGATACGCGTCGCGGTCACGCTCGCCGACGCCCGGCGCGCCGATTTGCCGGGCCGCCGCGACCGCGAGTTGCACGCGCTCCGGGGTGGACGGATGGGTGGAGAGGAAGTCGAGCCCGGGCTGTGACGGCTTCTGGCCAAGCGCCGCGCTGCGCAGGTCCGCCTGACGGCCCATGGACAGCAGGAAGCGCGAGGCGCCGTAGGGATCGAACCCGGCGCGGGCGATGTTCTGAACGCCGATCCGGTCCGCCTCGAGCTCCTGCGCGCGCGAGAAGCTCGCCAGCGAGAGCTTTCCGCGCGCCAGCGCGACGGCTGCGCCTTCCTGGTCCTGAAGGATGTCCGAGACCACGCGGCTGACCAGCACGGCCTTCCGCTCCTCATCCGCGCGCTGCATCGCGTGGCGGGCCGAGACATGCGCCATCTCATGCGCAAGCACCGCCGCAAGCTCGGAGGAATCGTTCGCGACCGCCAGCAGACCGCGCGTGACGTAGAGGCTGCCGTTCGGCAACGCGAAGGCGTTGATGAGCGGCGAGTTCAGCATCACGACCTTGTACCGCAGCTCGGGACGGTCAGAGGCGGCCGTGAGCCGGTCGGCGATCCTGTTCAGGTAGGAACTCAGATCCGGCTTTTCGTAGACGCCGCCATAGGCGGCCGCGATCCGCGCCTGCTCCTGGCTGACCGCCGTCGGTGGCGAGGGGGCGACCTTGGGCGCCTCCGGCGGCACCAGCGGCTCACGGGCGGCCTCCTCCGGCTTGACCGCGGCGCAGCCGGCGACGACCGCCGCCGCGAGCGCGACCGCGAAAAGGCTGCGGATCTTCCGGATCGCGTGGAGCCTCATCGACCCGGCGCCCCGTCAAGGCGCTCGATCTGCTCCCGGTTGAGCACTTCGATGATTGGCCCCCGTCGCGCTTCCACCACGCCGCGCGCCCGAAGACGGGCGCCGGTCCGCAGATCGAGCGCCTGGACCCCGCCGAGCCTGCGCAGCGTCGCCTCCGAGACGGTAAGCGACAGCGCGTTCCGCCACCGCTTTCCGAAATTAACATAGAGCCGCCCCGCGGCGGTTCTGACGCTCGCGACCCGGCCCTCGGCCACGACGAACCGCCCTTCGGCCGTGATCAGGGCTTCGCCGTCGGCCGCGTCCTGGACCTCGTAATATGGTTCCGCCCACAAACCAAGGCGCGCGTCGCGGGCGCGGTCCTCCGCAGCGCGCAGCGTGGCTGCGCAGTCACTGTTGTCGGCGGTCCACCGCAGAAGCCCGCGCGCGACCAGATCGGCCGCCACACCCGAGTGGTCAGCCGCGCCAGGCTCGGACAGGAAGCCGCGCAGGCGCCCGTAGCGATCCGGGGAGCGTCCCGAGAGCCGCAGCTCGACAGTGCGTCCGGAGAGGGCCGCGGCGAGACCCTGTCACTACCACAAGCAGTTCCTCGCCACGCACGACCAGAACTGGTTCGAGTTCGGCGAGCGCGGCTGCCCCGTGGTCGACACCG
>NZ_JBJKEX010000255.1:0-4390 GCF_045505405.1 Hansschlegelia beijingensis
GATGTCGTCGGTGCAGGACGACGACATCGATCCCGCCAACGGCTGGTCGCCGACGGACATCCATGTCCGCGTCTACGACAAGTCGGAAAACTTCTCCAGTTGCTCGAGGCCTGCCCTATGCGCCGCCGGACTGGGACGGCGTCCGCGGCTCGCCGGGACGGCTGCACCCCGTCGAGCTCTGCCGGGAGGTCTCGGCCTTCCTGTCGCGCCATGCCGGCGGCACGCTGATCTGCGACGGCGGCGAGATCGGCCAATGGCCGCAGGCCCTGGTTCCGGCCAGGCGCCGCCTCGTCAACGGCGTCTCCGGCACGATCGGCGCGTCGATCCCGTTCGCGATCGCGGCCAAGACGCTGTCGCCGGACGCGCCCGTGGTGGCGGTGCTCGGCGACGGCACCTTCGGCTTCCACATGGCCGAGTTCGACACCGCCGTGCGCTACGGGCTGCCGTTCATCGCGGTCGTCGGCAACGACGCGCGCTGGAACGCCGAGCACCAGATCCAGCTGCGGAACTATGGCCCGGAGCGCGCCCGCCACTGCGACCTGCTGCCGTCCCGCTACGACCAGGTCGCGGTCGCGCTCGGCGGCTTCGGCGCGCTCGCCACCACGCCGGCCGAACTGTCGGAGGCGCTCGAGGAGGCGCACCGCAGCGGCAGGCCAGCCTGCGTCAACGTGATGATCGACGGCGCGCCCGCGCCGGCGATCCGGCGACCAAAGGCGGCCTGAGGCCCGGTCGCGACAAAGAAGACTGCCGACAAGAGCAGGCGACTGGGAGGGACGGGGATGCTGGGTAGGGTTTTGTTGGTCGCCGCGACGCTGGCCGCGGCGGCGACGGTGACGGCCGCGCACGCGGAGGTCGACCAGGTCAGGATCGCGCGGCAGCCGAGCCTCGGCCACCTGCCGCTGATGATCATGGAGGAGCGCAAGCTCCTCGAGAAGAACGCGGCCGAGCGCGGCGTTCCCGATCTCAAGGTGACCTATGCGACGCTCGCCGGCGGCGCGGCGATGAACGACGCTCTGCTGTCGGGCGCGATCCAGTTCGCGGCCGGCGGCGTGCCGCCGCTCGTCCTGCTGTGGTCGAAGACCGCCGGGTCGGGCAATCCGGTGAAGGCGGTCACCGCCATGAACTCGATGCCGCTGCTGCTGAACACGACCAATCCCGAGGTGAAGTCGCTGAAGGACTTCACGTCGCGCGACAAGATCGCCCTGCCGGCCGTGAAGGTGTCGATCCAGGCGATGTTCCTGCAGATGGCGGCCGAGAAGGAGCTCGGCCCGGATCGCCGCAACGAGCTCGACAAGCTGACGGTGACGCTGTCGCATCCGGACGGCATGGCGGCGCTGCTGTCGCGCAACGAGGTGACGGCGCATTTCACCGCCGCGCCGATTCAGGAGCTCGAGCTGAAGCAGCCCGGCGTCCGCACCGTGCTGAACAGCTTCGACGTCATGGGCGGGCCCTGCACCTTCAACGTCATCTGGGCGACGTCTCGGTTCGTCGAGCAGAACCCGAAGGTCTACGAGGCCTTTGTGGCGTCCGTCGAGGAAGCCGTCGGCATCATCAACGCCGACAAGAAGGCCGCCGCCGAGGCCTATGTGCGGCTCGCCAAGGACTCGAGCGACCTCGCGCTGATCGAGCAGATCCTGAACGACCCTCAGGTGACGTTCACGACCACGCCCCAGAACATCCAGAAATACGTGGACTTCATGGCTCGCACCAAGGCGATCGGCCGCAGCGCCGAGAGCTGGAAGGAGCTGTTCTTCGACAACGCGCATTCAAAGCAGGGCGGCTGAGGCCGATCCGGCGCGAACGTCGTTGACCAAAAACATGTCATATGTCTTATACAAGATATGTCCGAGGCAGCCGCTAAGGGCGCGCCCGGCAGCAGGGAGGATCAGGAGCCGATGACCGAGCAAGCCAACGGGGACGGCCGCAACCCGCATGTCCTCGCCCATAGTCCGAAGGACAATGTCGCGGTCGCGGTCATCGAGGGGCTGAAGGCCGACACCGACGCGTTCGGCGTGGTGACGGAGAACGACAGCACGTTCCGCGTCCATGTGAAGAGCGACATACCGATCGGCCACAAGGTCGCGCTGACCGATCTCAAGGCCGGCGACACCGCGATCAAGTATGGTCAGGACGTCGGAAAGATCACCGCGGACGTCGCCAAGGGCGAACACGTCCACACCCACAACATGAAGACAAAGCGCTGGTGAGGGCGGACTGATGGCTGACGTCATGATCTCCAATCAGAGCCCGTTCGTCGGCGGCGCTCCGGATCAATTCTACACCCCGGCGCTGCCGGGCGCGCGCGCGTCGGTCGACGCCGCCAAGGCCACCTTCATGGGCTGGCGGCGCGAGAACGGCCGCGTCGGCGTGCGGAACCACGTCGTCCTGCTGCCGCTCGACGATCTGTCCAACGCCGCCTGCGAGGCGGTGGCGAACAACATCAAGGGCACGATGGCGCTGCCGCACGCCTATGGCCGCCTCCAGTTCGGCGAGGATCTCGCGATCCATTTCCGCACGCTTATCGGCATCGGCTCGAACCCGAACGTCGCGGCCGTGATCGTGATCGGCATCGAGGAGCAGTGGACCAACCGGGTCGTCGAAGGCATCGCCAAGACCGGCAAACCGGTCGTGGGCTTCGGCATCGAGCAGCACGGCGACATCGCGACGATCGCCCGGGCGAGCTACCAGGCCAAGAAGTTCCTGCAGTGGGCGACCGAGCTGCCGCGCGAGGAGTGCTCGATCACCGAGCTCTGGATCTCGACCAAATGCGGCGAGTCCGACACCACGACGGGCCTTTCGTCCTGCCCGACGGTCGGCAACATGTACGACAAGCTGATCCCGCACGGCATCTACGGCGTGTTCGGCGAAACTTCCGAGATCACGGGCGCGGAGCACCTCTGCAAGGAGCGTGCGGCGAGCCCGGAGGTCGCCGAGAAGTGGTACAAGATGTGGAAGTCCTATCAGGACGACGTCATCGAGGCCCACAAGACCGACGACCTGTCGGACAGCCAGCCCACCAAGGGCAACATCGAGGGCGGCCTGACCACCATCGAGGAGAAGGCGCTCGGCAACCTCGAGAAGATCGGCCACGAGTGTAAGTACATCGACGCGCTCGAGCCGGCCGAAGCGCCCGCCAAGGGCCCGGGCCTGTACTACATGGACACCTCGTCCGCCGCGGCCGAATGCGTCACCCTGATGGCGGCCGCCGGCTATGTCGTGCACACCTTCCCGACCGGCCAGGGCAACGTCATCGGCAACCCGATCGTCCCGGTGATCAAGATCTCCGGCAATCCGCGGACGCTGCGGACGATGGGCGAGCACATCGACGTCGACGTCACCGGCGTGCTCCGCCGCGACATGACGATCCCGGAGGCCGGCGACGCGCTGATCGACATGATCGTGCGCACCGCGAACGGCCGCCTCACGGCTGCCGAGGCCCTTGGTCACCGCGAGTTCGTGATGACCAAGCTCTACCGCAGCGCCTGACGCCCTCGCCCCTCCCTGCGCAGACGCGGGGAGGGGCGACCGTCGGCCCTCCGACATCCCGACGCCCGCGAGCCGTGAGCCAGCCGAGGCTGCGGAGCCCGCCGTCGACCTCCGCTCAGCAGGCGAAGCGCATGCCCAAGATCGTCATTCCCGAGTTCATGGACGAGGCGGCGATCCGCAGCGCCTTCGTGGGCTTCGACGTCGTCTATGATCCCGCTCTGGTGGACGAGCCGGACCGGCTCGCCGCCGAGGCCTCGGACGCCGACGCCCTGATCGTCCGCAACCGGACGCAGGTGCGCGGCGCGCTGCTCGACGGCGCGAGCCGCCTGCGTTGCGTGGGGCGGCTCGGCGTCGGGCTCGACAACATCGATCTCGCGGCCTGCGAGACGCGCGGGATCGCGGTCTATCCGGCGACCGGCGCGAACGACGTGTCGGTCGCCGAATACGTCATCGGAACCGCGATGCTGCTGCTGCGCGGCGCCTATCGGGCGACCGACGAGATGGCGGCCGGAACCTGGCCCCGCAACGCCTTTTCCGGCGGGCGCGAGATCTACGGCAAGCGGCTCGGCCTCATCGGCTACGGCTCGATCGCGCGGGAGACGGCGCGGCGGGCGGTGGCGCTCGGAATGTCGGTCGCCGCATACGATCCCTATCTGGCCGACGACGACGCCAACTGGCGGCCGTCGTGGGGACGGGTCGAGCCGAAGCCGCTCGACGACCTGCTGCGCGTCTCCGACGTCATCTCCCTGCATGTGCCGCTGACCGACGGCACGCGGGGGATGATCGGCGCCGAGGAAATCGCCGCGATGCAGGATGACGCCATTCTGATCAACGCCGCCCGCGGCCGCGTCGTGGACGAGGCCGCGGTGGCGGACGCGCTGCGGTCCGGCCGGCTCGGGGGAGC
>NZ_JBJKEX010000256.1:0-4378 GCF_045505405.1 Hansschlegelia beijingensis
GCGACCTCGGCAGCGGCGGTCTCGCCCTGCACCCGCACCGGCCAGACCAGCACCCGCCGCGGGAAACGCTCGGCGAGGCGGTGCAGGATGTCGCGGATCACCGCGCCGGTCGGCGAGGTCACGACGCCGATCACCTCGGGCAGATAGGGCAGCGGCCGCTTGCGGGCCTCGTCGAACAGGCCCTCGGCGGCGAGCCGCTTGCGCCGCTCCTCGAGCTGGGCGAGCAGCGCGCCCACCCCGGCCGGCTCCAGCACGTCGATCACGATCTGGTAGGTCGACTTGCCCGGATAGGTGGTGAGCCGCCCGGTGGCGATCACCTCCATGCCCTCCTCGGGCTTGAACTTCAGCTTGGAGAAGCTCGTCCGCCAGACCACCGCGTCGATGCGCGCGCCTTCGTCCTTGAGGCAGAAATAGGCGTGGCCGGAGGAATGCGGCCCGCGATAGCCCGACACCTCGCCCCGCACCCGGACATAGCCGAAGGTGTCCTCGACCGTCCGGCGCAAAGCCTGGCTGAGTTCGGTGACGGAGATTTCCGGAGCGTTGGACAGAACGGGTTCGGGCATGGGGGTCCTGAGGCGGTCGTCCGAACTTAGCCGCTTCGCGCGCATGAGGCGACCGCCCGCGCTGGCGTCAAAGGCGACCCCCGTCGTCGAGGCCGCGATCACGGACCGATCATTTTCTTCTTACCAGACTGGAACCCTTCTTCGATTGCTCCCCGGGGGGTGGAACTCTAATGCTCTCGCCGTGGCGGAGGCGACGCCCGCCGCGGCTTGGAGATCGACTGATGGTCGACAGCGGTCTGCTTTTTCTCGTCACGCCGGCTCAGCCGGCGACGCTCTTCGGCGCCGGACGGCTGGGACGTCCCCGCGGCGCCGCGCTCCTCGGCCGTTCAGGCGCTCCAAGAGACGCCTGATCGACTTTGGCCGCCGCCGGTTCCGGGACGGCGGCGACGCGCTCCCTCAGCCCGGACTTCCAAGGACACGTTCCATGCGTTCCATGCTGCTCGCGGCGCTGTGCGTCGCGCTCCCGCTCAGCGCCGCACACGCCGCCGACCCGATCGAGATTCTGCCCGACGCGAAGGCCGCCACCGGCGAGATCACCGAGATCGACATCGACAAGATGGCGTTCCTGACGCCTGAGGTGAAGATCAAGTCCGGCCAGATCGTGCGCTGGACCAACAAGGAAGCGGTGGCGCACAACGTTCACTTCCGTCAGGGCCCGGCCAAGACCGTGAAGGGCGCGATGGGCCCGATGCTCAACGTGAACGAGGCCTATGCGGTCAAGTTCATCGAGCCGGGCACCTACAACTACATCTGCACGCCGCATTCGGCGGTGATGAAGGGTAAGGTGATCGTGGAGTAACGGCGCTTCGCTTTCGCGAAAGAGCCAACGCAGCTAGAACGTCGCCGGGTCCCACAAGAGCCGGCGACGTTTTCATTATGATCGTACTTCTCCTAGGCTCCGGCGGACGCGAGCACGCGCTGGCGGCGTCGATCGCGCGCAGCCCGCTTCTCACGAAGCTGATCGCCGCCCCCGGAAACCCCGGAATCGCGCAGCACGCCGAATTGCGGCCGGTCGCGGCCGACGACGTCGCGGACGTGGTCGCGCTGGCGAAAGCCGAGAAGGTCGACCTCGTGGTCGTCGGCCCCGAGGCGCCGCTGGTGGCGGGCGTGGTCGACGCGCTCGCCGAAGCCGGGATCAAGGCTTTCGGGCCCACCGCCGGCGCCGCGAGGCTCGAAGGCTCCAAGGCCTTCACCAAGGAGCTTTGCGAAAGGCGCGGCATCCCGACCGCCGCCTTCCGCCGCTGCCGCACCGCCGAGGAAGGACACGCCGCCGTCGAGGCCTTCGGCGCGCCGGTCGTGGTCAAGGCCGACGGCCTCGCCGCCGGCAAGGGAGTCGTGGTCGCGACCACGCTGCAGGAAGCCCATGCGGCGGTCGATCACGTGTTCGGCGGCGACCTCGGCGCGGCCGGCGCGGAGGCCGTGATCGAGGAATTCATGGACGGCGAGGAAGCCAGCCTGTTCGCGCTCTGCGACGGGACCACGGCGGTGCTGTTCGGCGACGCGCAGGATCACAAGCGGGCCTTCGACGGCGACGAGGGGCCGAACACCGGCGGCATGGGCGCCTATTCGCCGGCGCCGGTGCTGAGCCACGCGCTGATCGAGAGGGCGATGGCGGAGATCGTCCGCCCGACGGTCGCCGCGATGAAGGAGGATGGGACGCCTTTCGTGGGCTTCCTCTACGCCGGTCTGATGGTCGGCCCCGACGGCCCGCGGCTGGTCGAGTACAATGTGCGCTTCGGCGACCCGGAGGCGCAGGTGGTGCTGCCCCGGCTGAAGGACGACCTGCTGGAGCTGATGGTGGCGGCCGTCGAGGGCCGGCTCGCGGGCCGCAAGCCTGCGTTCCGGCCGGAAACCGCGCTCGCGGTGGTGCTCGCCGCCAGGGGCTACCCGGGAGCCTACGAGAAGGGCTCGGAGATCCGCGGGATCGAGGCGGCGGAGAAGCGGCCGCACGTCACGGTGTTCCACGCAGGAACCGCGATCGAGAACGGCAGGCTGGTGGCGGCCGGGGGCCGCGTGCTCGCCGTGACGGCGATCGGCGCGGACGCGTCCGAGGCGCAGATGAACGCCTATTCGGCGGTCGACCTCATCGACTGGCCGGAAGGCTTCTGCCGCCGCGACATCGGCTGGCGGGCAGCGGCCGCCTCCGAGGAAGGCTGAGCAACGTCGGATTAACCGGCCCGGGCGCCTGACGCGTCCGGGCCGGTCCGGAAGGCTCAGACCTTACCGTCGAGGCCCATCTGGTAGTACTTGTGGGTGATCTTCTCCTGGTTCTCCAGGAGCCAGTCGATCGAGGGCTCGGACGCCATCGCCTTGCGGATGGCCTCCAGCATGCCCTTGCGATGGATGTCGAACAGCACCTTGTGGTCGAGGTTCTCGACGTCGACGATCGTCGGCGCGAGCCAGACCGAGCAGATGATGCCGAGGTCGTTCGCCTTCTCCTTCGGGATGTACCCGGCGCGCACGGCGTCCAGCACGCCGTTGGCGATCGCGAACTGCACCGTGCCCATCAGGATGTTGGTGTAGCGCGGATTGTCGACCGTCACCTTGGAGACGCAGAGCGTCACCGGGCGAACCATCACGTCGGTGTTGAGCAGGGCGAAGACGCGGGTGTGACCCTTGACCTGGTCGCCCGTGAGGGTGGCGAGCGCCGTGCCGACCGGCCCGTCGAGCTCGCCGATCACGACCTCCGGCTCGGCCGCGGTGCCGGGAGGGCCGCCCGCGACGAGCGCCTCGCCGGTCCTGAGGACGATTCGGTTGCTCATTCGTGGTCTCCTCGAGTTCTGTCATCAGACGCGCCGGCCACAGCCGGGCGCCCGTTATTCGGGACGCCCCGGGGGGCGTCCACATAAGAAAAACTTTGAGCGGCCTACCAGACGAGCCGGGGCATGACCGCCACGGGGCTGTAGCCGTGCTCGGCGAACAGCGCGGCGAGCTTCTCAGGGTCAGGCGAGCCGCGGCCGAGTTCCTCGCCATGGATGCCGTCGGCGATGAACACGCAGTCGATCCCGGCGGCGGTCGCGCCCGCCAGATCGGTCCGCACCGCGTCGCCGATCGCGATGACGCGCGAGCGGTCGACGCTGCGGTTCAGGATCTCCTCGGCGAGGCCGAGGGCCGCGTCATAGACCGGCGCATAGGGCTTGCCGGCATAGTGCGTCTCGCCGCCGATCTTCTCGTAGAGATCGGCGATCGCGCCCGCGCACCAGAGCTGCTGGTCGCCGACCTGGACCACGAGATCGGGGTTGGCGCAGATCATCGGCAGGCCCCGCTCCTTCAACGCGGCGAGGCGCTCGGCGTAGTCCTCCGGAACCTCGGTCTGGTCGTCGAACAGGCCGGTGACCACCACCATCGCGGCGTCCTCGGGGGCCACCCGCTCGATGCGCTCGTCGCCGAGCAGCGGCAGGTCGCGCGGCGGGCCGATGTGATGCACCCGCAGGACGTCGCGCTCGGCCAGCATGCGTCGCGTGACGTCGCCGGAGGTGACGACCGCGTCCCAGGCGCCGCGCGGCACGCCCTTCTGGTCGAGGTTCTGGACCACCCATTCCGAGGACTTGGGCGCGTTCGACACCAGCACCACGGCGCCGCCGCCCGCCCGGAACCGGATGAGCGCGTCCGCGGCCGCCTCGTGAGCGTGGATGCCGTCGTGCAGCACGCCCCAGACATCGCACAGCACGACGTCATAGGCGGTGGCGAAGGGCGCGAAACGGCCGAAGACCGGCGAGGATTCAGTGTCTGACATCAGGCTGCGCTAAGCGGCGGGCGCCCCGGCGTCAAGTTCCGCCGCCGCGCCCGGGGCGCCGGCGACGCCGCTCAGCTCG
>NZ_JBJKEX010000257.1:0-4377 GCF_045505405.1 Hansschlegelia beijingensis
CGCGGCACGCAGCGCGGCGGCCGGCGCGTCCGTCCGATGCGCGCTCAAACCCATGATTTGCGCCAGCGTCACGGCGCCGCAGGGGCCTCGCGTCGGCGCCTCAACTTTGATCGGAGGCGGCAGGCCGCCATCCCAAGGCTCCGCTGCGCTCCTCCGAAGGCCGCTTATTTGCGGGGCGCCGAGCGCCCGGAAAAGCGCCGCGCCAGACACGCTCGACGCCAAAACGTCTAGACGTTTTGCTGGAGATATCTAGAAATTCCCGCTGTGCGGAATTGACGAGCGCAGCGGGAGCGTCGTAGCTTTTAATTCTCACAAATCGAGCAAAGGCGACGCCGGCGCTCAGTATAGACAGCCTCGGGCCGCGAGGTTGCAGAATCTGCGCGCCCTCGCGGCAGCGCTTTGCTTCAAAGAGGGCCGACATGATCCCGATTCCCAGGAAAGGCACGCCGGAGCGCGAGGCGCTCATCAAGGAGCATCGCGAGTGCGTCGACTCCATGAAGGGCGTCGCGGGGTTCTCGGTGCTCAAATGCGAAACGCCCGGCGACACCACGGTGGTGACCGGCGGCGTGCACGAAGACCCGGTGCTGAAGCGCGTCCTGCTGCGGATGCGCGGCGAATCCACCAAGGGCAAGCTCGTGGTGATCTGCACCAAGGTCGACGCCGAGTGGCGCATCGGCCGCCTGTCCGGCATTCGCGGCGTGCCGCCGGAGTTCGTGACCGACAAGGTCTACACGGACGAGCAGGAGATCCAGCACGACATCTTCCTCATGCGCCTGGACGAACTGCCGGAGACGGCCGGAATGCCCGAGCATTTCTCGGAAGGGTGGAAGCGCCGGGACGACAACTGGCCGGTGACCTGAAGGTCGCGGCGCCTCTCCCGCGCTCCCGACGGGGGCGGCTTTATTCAAGACAGCGCCGGACGCGGACCTCACGGCCCGCGAACGCAGCCGGCTTGCCAGACGACTGGACGATTTCGCAAGGAGAGCGCAGATGTGCGCGATGCGACTGACCGGATACGCCGACAAGTTCGGAGTGCATCCGGGGGACAAGATCAAGTTCTACGTCAATTGCGACGGCCCGGCCGAGTACAAGGCCGAAGTCGTCCAGATGATCAACGGCGACACCAATCCGCGCGGCCCGGGCTTCATCGAGAAGCCGGTGTCGGCGGACGTGAACGGCGCCTACAAGGGGCGCAAGCAGATCATCCATGGCGGCTCCTATGGCTACGTGCCGGACGCCAGACAGTTCCACGTCGACAGCTTCACGCTGCAGTGCTGGATCTGGCCGACCACGCCCAAGACTCATCCGCGCTACTGGAAGCACGGCGCGCAGGGCCTCGTGACCAAATGGTGCGACGGCAAGGGTTATGGGCTCTTCATCAATGAAGAGGGCTTCGTCGAGCTCCGGATCAACGAGCACAAGATCACCACCGGCGCGCCGATCCGCGATCACGCCTGGCACTTCCTGGCGGCGAGCTTCGACGCCGCGACCGGCGACGTCGTGCTCTATCACGAGCCGCAGGTCGTCTATGCGCTCGATCCCGTCATCGAGCCGGTGAAAGCCTCGATCAGGACCACCATCGCGCACAGCGCCGCCCCGGTCGCGCTCGCGGCCTATGTGGAGAAGATCGACGACAACCCGCTCGCCGCCTCCTCGCGGCCGGCCGGCGTCTGGTTCACCGGCAAGTACAACGGCAAGATCGACAGCCCGCGCATCTGCAACAAGGCGCTCAGCCGGTTCGAGATCGAGCAGATGAAGGCCGGCGCGCAGCCGGGCCTGACCGAGCGCCGCAACTCCGGCCCGACCGGGCCGCTCTCCGAAGTCATCGTCGCCGCCTGGGATTTCTGGGACGGCATCGACACCATCGTGGCGAAGGACAACGGCCCCTACCGGTTCGACGCTCAGCTGGTGAACTGCCCGACGCGGGCGCTCACGGGCTACAACTGGTCAGGAGACAACTTCGATTGGAAGCATGCGCCGAAGGAATATGGCGCGATCCACTTCCATGACGACGACGTCGACGACGCGCGCTGGACCTCGGATCTGGAATGGACCGTTCCGCAGGAGATCAAGAGCCGCTTCTACGCGCTGAAGCTCACCACCAGCGAGGGGGACGAAGACTACATCCCGTTCTGGATCGTGCCGCGCATCGGCGAGGAGCAGTCCAGGATCGCCGTGATGGTCCCGACCATCAGCTACATGGCCTACGCCAACGAGCATGTCGCCTGCAACGCCGGCGGCGCGGAGCTGTTCGTCTACCGCGTGCCGATCATGCAGCAGCAGAACATGTTCCTGGCCGAGCATCGCGAATATGGCGGCTCGATCTACGACACCCACACCGACGGCTCGGGCATCTGCCTGTCGTCGCGACTGAGGCCGATCCTTTCGATCCGGCCGAAATACGATCACTTCCTGGCCCAGGCGCCGTGGCAGTACCCGGCCGATCTCCATCTGATCTACTGGCTGGAGACGATGGGCTACGACTACGACGTGATCACCGACGAAGACGTCACCTATGACGGCCTCGCCCGGCTCGAGAACTACAACGTCATCATCACCGGCTCGCATCCGGAGCATAACTCCGGACCGCAGCTCGACGCCCTGCACAATTACACGCAGCGCGGCGGCCGCCTGATGTATATGGGCGCCGACGCCTGGTATTGGGTGCACTCGTTCCACCCGGCCTATGACCATCTCGGACGCGGCGTCGTCACCGAGATGCGGCGCTGCGAATCCGGCATCCGCACATGGCGCGCCGATCCGGGCGAATACTACCACCAGGGCACGGGCGAACTGGGCGGCATGTGGCGCTTCCGCGGTCGCTACCTGCATTCGGTGGCGGGCGTGGGCATGTCGTCGGAAGGCTTCGACATCTCGAGCTACTTCAGCCGGACGAAAGAAAGCCTCGACCCGCGCGTCAGCTGGGCGTTCGAGGGCATCGACTATGACGAGAAGCTCGGCAATTTCGGGCTCGTCGGCGGCGGCGCCGCGGGCCTCGAGCTCGACATCGTCGACACCATGCTGGGCTCGCCGCCCCATACGCTGGCGGTCGCGACCTCGGCCGGGCGCCACACCGAGGCCTACCTCCTCGTGATGGAGGATTTCGGCTTCAACCAGCAGGGCCTCGACGGCACCACCCATCCGCGGGTGCGCGGCGACATCGCCTACCACGAGACGCCCAATGGCGGCGCGTGCTTCGCCTTCTCGTCGATCGCCTTCTGCGGCTCGCTGCCGTGGAACGAGTGCCGGAACAACATCTCCACCCTGGTGAAGAACGTGCTGGACCGGTTCTCGCAGGACGGCCCGCTGCCGGCGCCGCCGGCCGACGCCATCAGGCATCGCGGACGGGCGGACTACGAGTCGCCCGCTCTCGCCAGCGCCTGACGGCGACGACGCTTCCGGTCCGCGGCGCTTTGCGTCCGCGGACCGGCCTTCCGCACTCCATCGGAAAGGCGCAAAGCCCCGTGTCGAACCGCCCGGACCTCGGCTATTTCGACGAAGGCCACGATCTCGCGAGCCCGTCCTTCTACGCGCAGGCGCTGATGCCCGAGGGCCAAGCGCGCCTGCTGCCGCCCGCAGCCTTCCGGTCGCTCGCCTTCACGCAGCTCGAGGACGAGGCGGTCTGGACCCGGGACTGGATCTGCGTCGGGTCGCATGAGGCGATCCCGCATGTCGGAGACCTGCTGCCCTTCACGATCGGCACGCATGGCGTCCACGTCC
Source organism: Hansschlegelia beijingensis (assembly GCF_045505405.1). Classification (GTDB taxonomy): domain Bacteria; phylum Pseudomonadota; class Alphaproteobacteria; order Rhizobiales; family Methylopilaceae; genus Methylopila; species Methylopila beijingensis_A. The sequence continues at coordinate 3,721 of NZ_JBJKEX010000257.1, forward strand.
AGCGGGCCGCCGACGGCTTAAAGGCGCGCTTCAACAAGGCCCAGCATGGCGGCTGCCGCATGGTGCCGCTGCAGTGCCAGACGGGCGCCAAGACCCGCTGCTCCTTCACCTCCTGCGGCTACAGCCGCGACCGCCCGGCGATCCCGGCCGGTGAACTCGGCGACGGCGCCCCGGCGATGCACCAGTATCTCGGGCTGCGGCCCGAGCGGCTGCTGACCGCGCAGGCCCGCAGCTGGGGCCCGCTGATCTTCGTCAATCTCGACGTCGCGCCGCAAAGCCCGGACGCCGGCCTCGCCGCGCTCAACAAGGCCGGCGGCTTCTTCGGCAACCACAAGCCGGCCCGCTCCGAGGAGCTCTGGCTCGAGTTCCCGGCCAACTGGAAGCTCATGGTCCAGGCGCTGGCGGCCGGAGAGCCGTTCGCCGAGGACGCCGACGCGGGCTGGCTGCTGGCGCGGACCGCGCTCGAAGGCGCCGATGACGCCGTCACGGCCTGGCTGTTCCCCAACCTCGTGCTGCTCGCGACGGCGCGGGAGACCTGCGTCGTCGTCCTGCAGCAGACCGCGATCGGCCAGACCCTCTGCCGGGTCAGCGTCTATGGCGAGGCGCATGGCGCCGACGCGCTGGCGCGCTGGCGGGAGACCATCGAGGCGCGCGCCC
>NZ_JBJKEX010000258.1:0-4377 GCF_045505405.1 Hansschlegelia beijingensis
GATCCCGCGAACCTCACGGGGCGTGAGCTCCAGACCCTCGCCCTGCTGGGCCGATCGACACGGTGTGCGGCCCGACCTCGTCGGGGCTCTGGACGCGTCCGCGGTCCCCGAACGTGTAGAGCTGCTCGACATAGCCGAGCTCGAGCGCGGTCTGCTCCGCGACCGAGGCGCGGAGCGCGATCTCGAGGGTGCGGCGCCGGCGCGGGTCGAACGGTCCGGCCGGCAGCGCCGCCAGATCATCCTGCGAGCGGGCGACCAGGATCTCCGGGGCGTCGCGTTCGACCGCGACCACCGCGGCCGACAGGCCGATCTCGATCGTCGGCCGGCCGCTCACGGCGCGCCCGCCTGGTGGAGCGTGAAGGGCGCGCCCTCGAAGGCGTCCTCGCCCCGGCCTATGGCTGCGATGGCCGCCGCCATTCGGCCTTCCCGGCCGAGGGCGTCGTCGGCGAGGCTTATGATCAGCCGGTTGGGCGTCGCCATCGGGCTGGCGCGCCTAAGCTCGGCCGCAAGCTCCCGCTCGTCGCGGGCGGGCTCGCGGGCGCAGGCGATCGCGTAGGCCATCGCCGTCGAGCGGCTGACCCCGGCGTAGCAATGGACCACGATCGGTTCGGGGCCGCTCGCGAACTCCAACGCTTCGCGCACATGGGCTTCGCCCGGCGGGACATGCCCGTCGCGCGGCTCCACGATGTCGTGGAAGCGCAAGGTGAGGTGATCGGCAGGGGCTATCCCGTCGAGGCGCGGCGCAGCCGCGCCCTCCGAGAGGAGCGACAGCACGCGGCGAGCCCGCGTCGCAGCGAGGGTCTCGGCCAGGCGGGAGAGCGGACAGACGACGATCACGGCCGCGAGCCTAGCTCGCGTCGGCCATCGGGGACATGGCGACCATTGGCGCGGGGGAGGTCGCGGATCACGACGTCAGGGCGGAGAAGCGCTCCAGGAAGCGGGTCTCCGCCTCGGACGCCGGCCATGGGGTGAGGTCCGCGTTGGCGGGAGCGCCCTCGGGCCGCCCGAAGAACTTCCGCGCCTCCTCGATGGAGAAGCCCGCGAGCCGCGTGGCCTCGAGGAAAGCGGCGGTCGCGTCGGCGCGCTTGACGAGCTTCAGCGTGGCGGCCGCAGGCTCGGGCGGCAACCCGAAGCGAAGGTGGATGGCCGCCATCAACCGCTTCTCGACCGCCCTGTACTCGCCTCCCAGGACGGCCTTGAACGGGCTGATCATGTCGCCGATGACGTATTCGGCGGCGTCGTGCAGCAAGGCCGCCACAAGAACCCGGGCGTCCGCTTCGGGCGCAAGCCTCCGGGCGATGTCCTCCACCAGAAGCGAATGCTGGGCGACGGAGAAGATGTGCTCACCGGAGGTCTGGCCGTTCCAGCGCGCCACCCGGGCCAAGCCGTGGGCGATGTCCGCGATCTCGACGTCGAGCGGCGAGGGGTCGAGCAGGTCCAGTCTCCGGCCCGACAACATGCGTTGCCAGGCGCGGGCGGGCGCAGGGGGCTTGCGCTGGACGGGCAGGGAAGGCGACAGCTTTTCGGCCATTGCGGTCTACGAACATCCGGCCGCCCCGAGGGCGGCCCAACAAAACAAACGAACTGAGGGAGATTCACCCATGACCGTCACCTACGGACCCGAGCATCTCGCGCTCCAGCAGGAGCACGATTCGCGCGGACTCGCAGAGCTGTGGCAGCAGAAGCTCATACATGGCGAACTGACGCCCGAGGAGCAGGCGTTCATCGCCAGCCGCGACATGTTCTTTCTCGCGACCGTGGACGGCGAGGGCAAGCCGACGGTCTCCTACAAGGGCGGCCCCGTCGGCTTCGTGCGCGTGCTCGACGCCGTGACGCTCGCCTTCCCGGGCTACGACGGCAACGGCATGTTCCTGTCGGCGGGCAATATCGCGACGACGCATTCTGTCGGCATGCTGTTCATCGATTTCGAAACGCCGCATCGGCTGCGCGTGCAGGGCGAGGCGGAGGTCGTCCGCGAGGGCGAACTGGTGGCGAGCTTCCCGGGCGCGGCCTACGCGCTGCGGGTGCGCGTGACGGACGCTTTCGTCAACTGCGCCCGCTACATCCACCGCTATCGCAGGGTCGAGACCTCACGCCACGTGCCGCAGGCGAGCGGCGACCAGCCCCTGGCGGAATGGAAGCGGATCGATTGGGTGCAGCCCCACCTTCCCTCGCGCGACCGGGACCCTGCCGCCGCGGCAGGCGAGTTGACGATGGAGGAGTACGGCGCCAAGACCGCGGCCTGCGACACCTGATCGGCCAGCACTGCTGACCTATTCGGCGCCGTCGGTCAGTGAGCGGAGACCCGACGATGACGATGACACGCGAAGGGGCGGCGCCGGCGCGCGCGCGCCCCTGGTACACGATCCTCTATGTCCAGGTGCTGATCGCGGTCGCGCTCGGCATCGCGCTTGGCTACTTCGCGCCGGACATCGGCAAGCAGATGAAGCCGTTCGGCGACGCCTTCATTAAGCTCGTGAAGATGCTGATCGCGCCGATCATCTTCCTGACGGTCGTGCACGGCATCGCCAGCATGAGCGACATGCGGAAGGTCGGCCGCGTCGGGCTGAAGGCGATCATCTATTTCGAGGCGCTGACCACGGTCGCGCTGATCATCGGCCTCGTCGTCGTCAACGTGCTGAAGCCCGGCGCAGGGATGAACGTCGATCCCGCGTCGCTCGACCCCTCCTCCGTCGCCAAGTACCAGCAGGCGGCCCAGGGCCAGACGGTCACCGACTTCTTCCTCCACATCATCCCGGACCAGGTGGTGGGCGCCTTCGCGCAGGGCGAGATCATCCAGGTCCTGCTGATCGCGATCCTGTTCGCCTTCGCGCTGCATTCGCTCGGCGAACGCGGGCGGCCGGTGATGGCGCTGATCGACGGCACGATGGAGGTCTTTTTCCGGATCGTGGCCATCGTCATGCGCGCAGCCCCGGTCGGCGCGTTCGGGGCGATGGCCTTCACCATCGGCTCGCAGGGACTGCAGGCGCTCGCCCCGCTGGCCTACCTGATGGGCGCCTTCTACCTGACCTGCCTGATCTTCATCTTCGGCGTGCTGGGAACGGTCGCCTGGGCCACCGGATTCTCGATCTTCAAGTTCGTCCGCTACATCAGTGAGGAACTGCTGATCGTGCTCGGCACCTCCTCGTCGGAGTCCGTGCTGCCGCGCATGCTGGACAAGATGAAGCGCGCGGGCGCGGAGGAATCCGTCGTCGGCCTGGTGATCCCCGCCGGATATTCGTTCAACCTCGACGGCACCTGCATCTACCTGACGATGGCCGCGATCTTTCTCGCGCAGGCCACCAACACCGAGCAGACCCTGTGGCAGCAGATCGTCATCCTGGCGATCCTGCTGCTCACCTCGAAGGGCGCGGCCGGCGTGACCGGCTCGGGCTTCATCGTGCTCGCCGCGACGCTGCAGTCGGTGGAGCACATTCCGACCGTCGCGATCGCGCTGATCCTCGGGATCGACCGTTTCATGTCGGAGGCCCGCGCGCTCACCAATCTGGTCGGCAACGGGGTCGCCACGCTGGTGGTGGCGAAGTGGGAGGGCGCGCTCGACGAGCGCAAGCTCCACGCCGAACTCGACGGGCGAGGCGGCGAGGACTCCGCCGGGCGACCGGCGGCGGCCTGAGCCGGCGCCGGATTTAGGGCGACGTCAGCTCCGCATGCCGGTGGCAATCGACCACATGGTCGTTGACCATGCCGACGGCCTGCATGAAGGCGTAGACGATGACAGGACCGCAGAAGGCGAAGCCGCGCTTCTTGAGGTCCTTCGAAAGCGCCTCCGACAGCGGCGTGGACGCCGGGACCTCCGCCGGGGAGGTCCAGCGGTTCACGAGCGGCTCGCCGCCCACGAAGCCCCAGAGATAGTCTGAAAAATCCTCTCCGCGCTCCTGCATGGCGAGATAGGAGCGGGCGGATTTCACCGCCCCCTCGATCTTCGCGCGGGAGCGGACGATGCCGGCGTCGGCCATCAGTCGCGCGATGTCGGCTTCGCCGTATGTGGCGATCCTCTCGGGACGAAAGCCCTCGAACGCCGCCCGGAAGGCCTCTCGCTTCCGGAGGATCGTGATCCAGGCCAGCCCCGCCTGGAAGCCGTCGAGGACGAGCTTCTCGTAGAGCGCGCGGCTGTCGCGCTCCGGCACGCCCCAGTCCTGATCGTGATAGGCGACGTAGAGCGGATCGGTCCCGCACCAGCGGCACCGGCGCTTCCCGTCCGGGTAAGGCGGCGCGAGGTCGCTCAAGCCGCTGTCGTCTCCCCCGGGAAGGCGAAGCGCGCCCAGGCGGGCTTCTCGATCGTCAGCATGGCGCTGCCGGCGATCAGCGGCTCGCCCTGCTGCGGCTCGACCGGGCCGAGGAGGCGCGCGCGGCGGG
>NZ_JBJKEX010000259.1:0-4334 GCF_045505405.1 Hansschlegelia beijingensis
GCCGTGAAGCTGATCTCGTCCAGCACCCGCTCCATCACGGTCTGCAGCCGGCGCGCGCCGATGTTCTCGACGCTGGCGTTGACCTCGACCGCGATGTCGGCGAGCGCCGCGACGAGCACGACCTCGACCTGATCCTCGCGGGGGTCGGCGCCCGGCGCGACCCGCATCGCCACCCCGGTGAAGGTCGAGAGCGGGGCGACGATCCGCATCGCGATGCGGCGGACCATCCGGTCCACCACGACGCGGCCGGAATCGACCGTCACGCGGCGTTCGCCGCCGTCGGCGTAGGGATCCGGCGCGGCGAACCGCACCGGCAGCGTGAAGGGGTCGAGCCGGTCGGCCGTCCCCGTTCCGGCGCGCGTGGGCGCGCAGGCGTCGCTTTGACTAACCAATGTCCAGTCTCCCAGAAGGCCCAATGCTGCGGGCTCTTCGTTCGTTGCTGGAACATACGCTCGAGGACTGCTTTTCCGGCTTAACAGAGCTGGTGAATGTTTTCTGACCCCGGCCTCTCACAGGCCTGTTCTTCCGCCATGCTGAAGAAGAGCTTGCCAGAGAGGGTAAGAATGTGATGAACGCGGGGCGGCGCTTGCGTCAGCCCTGCTGTCCCACCACCTTGGGGCCAGCGCGTACCCCGCGCGGCCCCCTCGAACCGGATTGCCCGCCATCGTGCCTTCTACCGACGCGCCGATCGATCTCGAACGCCTTGCGGGCGTGCTCGCCGAAACCGTGCGGGAGGGCGGCGCGATCGCGGCTCGGATGTTCCGCGAGGGCGCCGAGCAGGATCTGGCCGGGCGTCACCGCCTGGTTGGCGAGGAGCCACAGCAGCAGCAGCGCGGCCGAGATCAGCGGATAGGGCAGGAGGCGCGTCATCGCTCCGCCCCTCCGGACGGCGCGGCGCCGGGCTTCAGCACCTCGCGGACGTAATCCTGCGGCGCGTGGAGCGAGTCGGCGGTAGCCTGCATGAAGCGCATCACGGGACCGGCCTGGACCGTCTGCCACACGCACAGGAGCAGCAGCGCTGCGACCGGCGCGATCTCGATCACCCGGATCCGCGGGACCGAGCGGTCCGGCGCGGCCCAGAAGACGCGGATGCCCGCGCGCGTCATGGCGATCAGCGCGGCGAGACCCGACACGACCAGCACCACCAGGAGAAGCCACGAGGCCGCGCCCGGAGGAACGTGCTGGCCGGCCGCGCCCGCGGGGTTCAGCGCGGCGCTCAGCAGCGCGAACTTGGCGATGAAGCCCGAGAGCGGCGGCAGCCCCGCGATGATCACCGCGCAGCCGATGAAGGCCACGCCGAGCGCGCCCAGCGTGGCGGGGATGGCGAGCCCGACCTCGTCCTCTTCGTCGATCTCCTCTTCGCCTTCGCCATAGGCTTCGCGGGTGACGGCGAGCACGTCCGCGCCCGGCTCGCGCCCGCGCTCCACGAGCTCGACCAGCAGGAAGAACGCGCCGACGCCGAGCGTGGAGCTCGCGAGATAGAACAGCGCGCCGCCCGTCACCCCGGCCTGACCCAGACCGATCGCCGCGAGCGCGGTGCCGGAGGAGACCAGCACCGAGAAGGCCGCGAGCCGCGCCATGTCCTGCGAGGCGAGCGAGCCGATCGCGCCGAACGCCACGGTGGCGAGGCCGCCATAGAGCAGCCAGTCGCCGCCGAACTGCGCCGAGGCGCCGGCGCCGTCTCCGAACAGCAGCAGCCAGAGGCGCAGCAGGACGTAGACGCCGACCTTGGTGAGGATCGCGAAGACGGAGGCGACCGGCGCCGCCGCCGCCGCATAGGCCGTCGGCAGCCAGAAGCAGAGGGGCCACATGCCGGCCTTGAGCAGGAAGGCGGTCCCTAGGATCGCCGCCCCCGCCTCCAGCAGCGGCCGATCCTCCGCGGCGATCCCGGGGATGCGCGCGGCGAGGTCCGCCATGTTGAGCGTGCCGGCGACGGCGTAGATCAGGCTGACGCCGATCAGGAACAGCAGCGAGGCCGCGAGATTGACCACGATGTAGTGCAGCCCCGCCCGGACCCGCGCCGCCCCCGAGCCGTGCAGCGCGAGCCCGTAGGACGCGACCAGCAGCAGCTCGAAGAACACGAACAGGTTGAACAGGTCGCCGGTCAGGAACGCGCCGTTGACGCCCATCAGCAGGAACTGGAACAGCGAGTGGAAATGCGCGCCCGCCCGGTGCCAGCGCGCGAGCGAGAACACGACGGCGGCCGAGCCGAGGATCGCGGTCAGCAGCAGCATCATCGCGGAGAGCCGGTCGGCCACCAGCACGATGCCGAACGGCGCCGCCCAGTCGCCGAGGCGGTACACGCCGACGAGCCCCTCCGCCGTGTCCGCCTTGACGAGCAGCGCGACCGCGATCGCGACCAGCGTGAAGCTCGCGGCGACGTTGATCCCGGCCTTCACGTTGCGCCGCGGCTCGCCGAGCAGCAGCGTCGCGATCCCCGCCAGAAGCGGCAGGATGATCGGCGCGATGATCAGGTTGTCGGCGAGGGCGCTCATGGCCGCGTCTCGCGGCCGTCGACATGGTCGGTGCCGGTCAGGCCGCGCGCCGCGAGCAGCACGACGAGAAGCAGGGCGGTGGTCGCGAAGCTGATGACGATCGCGGTGAGCACCAGCGCCTGCGGCAGCGGATCGGCGTAGAGCGCCGGGTCGCCCGGGCCCGCCTTCTCGAGCACGGGCGGCATGTTGGTGTGGAGCCGGCCCATCGCCACGATGAACAGGTTCACCGCGTAGGACAGCAGCGACAGGCCGATGATCACCTGGAAGGTGCGCGGCCGCAGCAGCAGCCACATGCCGGAGGCCGCGAAGGCGCCGATGCCGATGGCGAGCACGATTTCCGTCATCGGGCGTCACCGGCGGCGGTCGCGGGCGTCTCGGCCTCCTGCTCGGCGGCGATGCGATGGCTGCGCACCGACTGGTGGGCGAGCGCGATCAGCATCAGCACGGTCGCGCCGACCACCAGCGAGAACACGCCGAGGTCGAACACGAAGGCGCTCGCCGTCGGCATCTTTCCGATCAGCGGCAGGTCGGCGTAGCCGAAATAGGAGGTCAGGAACGGCCGGCCGAACAGCCACGAGGCCGCGCCGGTCCCGGTCGCCAGCAGCAGGCCGACGCCGATCCAGCGCACGGGCAGCACGTGCAGGCGCTCCTCCGCCTGCGCGGTTCCGAGCGCCATGTATTGCAGCAGGAAGGCCACCGCCATCGTGATGCCGGCCACGAAGCCGCCGCCGGGAAGGTCGTGGCCCCGCAGCAGCAGGAACACGGCCATCGTCCCCACCACGGGGAACAGGAGGCGCATGATGAGGGCCGGGACCGCCATCGCGTCGCGCACGATCGCGCCCTTCTCCCGCTCCGGGGTGCTCTCGTCGTACAGGCTCTGCGTGCGCTGCTGCTCGGGCACCGGGATGCTGTCCGGCGCCGGACGGAAGCGGCGCAGCAGGGCGAACACGGTCAGCGCCACGACGCCCAGCACCGTGATCTCGCCCAAGGTATCGAAGCCGCGGAAGTCCACCAGGATGACGTTCACGATGTTGGTTCCGCCGCCCTTCAGATAGGCGTTCTCAACGAAGAAGCGGGAGATGCTGTCCGGCGCCGGCCGCGTCATCGCCGCGTAGGCGAGCGCGGCGAGGCCGCCGCCGACCGCGAGCGAGATCAGCAGGTCTCGGACGCGGTACCAGCGGATCACACGGCCGCCCTCGCCGTTGAGCTCGGCGGCCTCGAAGCGCTTCGGCAGCCAGCGCACGCCGAGAAGCAGCAGCACCGTGGTCACGGTCTCGACCACCAGCTGAGTGAGGGCGAGGTCGGGCGCGGAGAGCCAGACGAACGTCACGCAGGTCACGAGTCCCGCGCCGCCGAGCAGGATCAGCGCGGTCACGCGGTGGTACTTGGCCTGGCTCGCGGCGCCGACCGCGCAGGCGACGCCGACGACCCACAGCAGCGCGAAGGGGAGGTCCGGCCCGCTCGAGGGACCGTGGCCGACCGACAGGCCGACGGCGAAGAGCGCAGCCGCCGCTGCGGTCACGGCCACGATCGTCAGCCATTGCAGCTGCGGCTGGAGCCTCCGCGTGCCGAGCACGCCCTCGAGCCAGCGGGCGAGACGCCAGGACAGCGTGACGAGCACGCGGTCGAAGATGCGGCGCCCGCTCAGCTCCCGCAGCAGAGGCGGCCCGTCGAGCCCCCGGAGCAGATAGGGCCGGAGCAGCACATAGGTCGCCGCTCCGCCCGCGAGCGCCACGACGCTCATGTAGAACTCGAAGTTGAAGCCGTGCCAGACCGCGAGGCTGTAGGGCGGCGGCGGCGCCCCGAGCGCAGCGCGCACGGCGGCCTCCAGCGCCGGCC
>NZ_JBJKEX010000025.1:0-20226 GCF_045505405.1 Hansschlegelia beijingensis
GGCGGAGGCGGTCGCCACTGGGGCGGCGGCGGTCGCCACTGGGGTGGCGGCGGTCGGCATTGGGGCGGCGGCGGCTGGGGACGTCCCGGCTACTATGGTCGTCACCGCTACTACGGCCATCGCCACCGCTACTATGGCGGCTACGCCGCGGCTGGCATCCTCGGGCTGGCGGCCGGCGCCGCCTTGGCGAGCCCGTACTACTATGATGACGACTACTATTATGGCGGGCCGTACTACGGCTACGGCTATCGACGCGCCTACTATGGACCGGAGTGCAAGGTGATCACCCGCACGCGCGATCGTCGCGGGCGGCCGATCGAGGTGATCCGCTACCGGCCCTGTTGATGAGGGCGAGTCGGGCGGAGCCTCAGGGCTCGGCCCGACTCCCGCTCTCCGCATCCTCCGCTTGGCGGCGCAGCGCCGACAGCCGGTCCAGCGCGCCCTGCAGAATGTAAGCCGCGGCGAGCTTGTCGACGGTCTCCGCGCGCCGCTTCCGGCTGGTGTCGAACGAGATCATCAGCCGCTCGACGGCCGCGGTCGAAAGCCTCTCGTCCCAGAGCGCGATCGGAACCTCCAAGCGCTGCGCAAGATTGCGCGCGAAGGCGCGGGTCGCCTGCGCGCGTGGGCCCTCGGTGCCGTCCATGTTCATCGGCAGTCCGAGCACCAGACCGACGCATCGGCGGCTCGTCATGATCGCGAACAGCTTCTCGGCGTCGAGCGTAAACTTGGTGCGGGCTATCGTCTCGAGCGGGGACGCGATCATGCGGCCGGGATCCGAGACCGCCACCCCTATCGTCTTGGTGCCAAGGTCCAGTCCGATCACCTGCCCGAGTGCGGGAAGGTCTGCTCGGAAGCTTCTGAGATCGTCGTATATCGCGGCCATCGCACGCTCTTAGCACAGCGCAGTGGGCCGGCGCGGCTCTGTCGGCGCGCTTGCCCTCCCGGCCGAACTGATTAGTTGTCTGCTCCGACTCTCACCGGGACGAGGACGACGCACCTTATGCGCATCACCTGGTACGGCCATTCCGCCTTCAAGCTCGAGTTCGCCTCGAGCACCGTCCTCATCGACCCATTCCTCGAGAACGGGACCTTCCACGGGGACAAGACGGACGCCACGAAGGGCACGACGCACATCCTTCTCACCCACGGCCACTACGATCATGTCGGCGAGACGGTCGAGATCGCGAAGCGGACGGGCGCCACAGTGGTGGCGGACTTCGACCTCGCTCAGTGGATAGGCGGGCAGGGCGTGGAGAAGCTCGAGCCGATGAACACCGGCGGCTCCATCGAGCTTGGCGGTTTCCGGGTCACGATGACCCAGGCGCTCCATTCGTCCGGCGCGTTCGAGAACGGCATTTCGCAGTATCTTGGAGATCCGCACGGCCTGATCATCTCGCCGCAGGGCGAGGACGAGCCTGTCGTCTACGCGATGGGCGACACGGGCATCTTCGGCGACATGAAGCTGATCAACGAGCTTTACGCCCCCACCGTTGGCTTCGTGCCGATCGGCGATCGCTTCACCATGGGCCCGAAGACGGCGGCCTACGCCTGCCGGCACTTCTTTGATTTCGATCTGGTCGTGCCCTGCCACTACGCGACCTTCCCCCTGCTGGAACAGTCGGCTGACCGGTTCATCGAGCTGATGGACAGCGTGCGCGGCACGACCGTGAAGGCGCCGCCGATCGGCGAGGCCTTCGAAACCGAGTCCTGAGCGGCGGCGGAGGCGGCGGCGTTGCGGGCCGCGCTGGCCCTATGATAAAGCCCGGCCGTCGCCCAAACGCCTGAAAGTCGCTGATGTCCGTCGACGAATCCACCGTGCGCCGCGTGGCGAAGCTCGCCCGCATTGCGGTCTCCGATACGGAGGTCACGAAGCTGCGGGGCGAGCTCGACGCCATCCTCTCCTTCGTGGAAGAGCTCTCCGCCCTCGACGTCGAGGGGGTGGAGCCGATGACGAGCGTCATCCCCACGGCGCTGAGGCTGCGGGAAGACGGGGTGACCGACGGCGAGAAGCCTGAAGACGTGCTGCGCAACGCGCCGGCGCGCGAGGGCGATTTCTACGTCGTCCCGAAGGTCGTCGAATGAGCGCGCGCCGCCGCCGAACTCTTGCGTCCTCCCACATTCAAAGCCGTTCATGACAGATCTGCTGGACCTCACTTTCGCTGAAGCTCGCGCGGCGCTCATCCGGAAGGATTTCTCCGCGGTCGAGCTGACGCGGGCTTATCTGGCGGCGATGGAGCAGGCCCGGACGCTCAACGCCTATGTGCTCGAGACCCCCGAGGTCGCGGTCGCGCGGGCGGAGGAATCGGACCAGCGGCTCGCCAGGGGAGAGGCGGGCGCGCTCGAGGGCCTGCCGCTCGGCGTCAAGGATCTGTTCTGCACCGAGGGGGTGCGGACGACGGCCTGCTCGCGGATCCTCGACGGCTTCGTGCCTCCTTATGAATCGCACGTCACCGAGCGGATGCGCCGGGCCGGCGCGGTCATGCTCGGCAAGCTCAACAATGACGAGTTCGCCATGGGCTCGTCCAACGAGACCTCCTGCTTCGGCACGCCCATCAATCCCTGGCGCCGGAAGGGCTCGGACGCCCAGCTGGTCGCCGGCGGATCGTCCGGCGGCTCGGCTGCGGCCGTCGCCGGCCGGATCTGTCTCGGCGCGACCGCGACGGACACCGGCGGCTCCATCCGGCAGCCGGCGGCGTTCACCGGAACGGTCGGGGTCAAGCCGACCTATGGCCGTTGCTCCCGCTGGGGCATCGTCGCCTTCGCCTCCTCGCTGGACCAGGCCGGCCCGATCGCGCGCGACGTCCGCGACGCGGCGCTCATGCTCGGCGCGATGGCGGGCTTCGACCCTCGGGATTCGACGTCCGTCGACCGAGAGGTGCCTGACTACGAGGCGGCGGTCGGCCGCTCGGTGAAGGGGCTGCGCATCGGCATCCCCCGGGAGTACCGGGTCGACGGCATGCCGGCCGAGATCGAGGCGCTCTGGACCAGGGGCGCCGAGCAGCTGAAGGCGGCCGGCGCCGAGATCGTCGAGATTTCGCTGCCGCACACGAAGTATGCGCTGCCGGCCTACTACATCGTCGCGCCTGCGGAAGCCTCCTCGAACCTCGCGCGCTATGACGGCGTCCGCTACGGCCTGCGCGTGCCCGGCCGCGACGTGACGGAGATGTACGAGAACACCCGCGCGCAGGGCTTTGGCGCCGAGGTTCGCCGCCGCGTGATGATCGGCGCCTATGTGCTCTCCGCCGGCTACTACGACGCCTATTACGTTCGGGCGCAGAAGGTCCGCACCCTGATCAAGCGTGACTTCGAAACCGTCTTCGCTGACGGCGTCGACGCGATCCTGACGCCCGCGACGCCTTCGGCCGCGTTCGGGGTCGGCGAGATGTCCAACGCTTCGCCGGTCGAGATGTATCTGAACGACGTCTTCACGGTCACGGTGAACATGGCCGGCCTGCCCGGGATTTCGGTTCCGGCCGGCCTGTCGGCCGAGGGCCTTCCGCTCGCGCTCCAGCTGATCGGACGGCCGTTCGACGAAGAGACGCTGTTCGCGACCGGAGCGGTGATCGAGGACGCCGCCGGCCGCTTCTCCGCCGAGCGCTGGTGGTGAGCGGGTCGGAGCGCCCGACCTACGGGTCCATGGCGGAAGTCCGCGCAGCGATCGATTCCATCGACGAGGCGCTGATGCCCCTGATCGCAGCGCGCGCTCACTGCATCGCGGAGGCGGCGCGTCTCAAGGGGAATCCCGAGATCGCCCTTGTGCCCTGGCGGGTCGAGGAGGTCGCCGCGCACGTCCGTGACCTCGCGGGCCGCCACGATGTGGATCCCGACCTTGTCGAAAGGCTGTGGCGTGCGATGATGGCCGAGTTCATCTCGCATGAACGACGGCTGATGGAGCAGACCGCGGCGCGGTAGGTCTCCCGAGCTCCCCAGTAGACCCGCCCCCTCGGCCCGGCCGATGGCGTCAATCGGCGTGCCGAGCATGAACTCCAGTCCCGAGACCGATGGGCTCGCCGAAGAGCTCGCGGCGACGCCCGAGCTTGCGGAAGCTCTGGAATCCGACCGCTTCAAGCAGTTCCTCGACCATGTTCCCGTCGCGATCCTCGTGGGCGAGATCGTCGAGGGCGGCGACGAGCGGATCGTCTACGCGAACCACGAGGCTGAACTCGTGCTCGGTGTCTCCTTCTCCGAGATCGAGAATTCGGCCTGGTCGCAGCTCAACGATCGGCTGACATGCGAGGGCGAGCTCGCCTTCGCCGATGCGGTCGTGGAGGAGGAGCCTTCGGGCTGCTCCTATCTCGCCGCGCCGCGAGACGACGCCCCGCCCCGCCGGATCGAGTTTCAGAGCGCGACGGCGACTACGGAGGACGGTCGGCCGAAGTACCGGCTTGTCGCCTTGATCGACGTGACGGAGCGCGACGCGCCGCAGCGGGAGGCGTTCGAGGCGCAGCTTCGCGACAAGGACGTCCTGCTGCGCGAGATCCAGCACCGGGTGAAGAACAATCTCCAGATCGTCACGGCGCTGATCAGGATGGAGGCGCGACGGGCCGGCTCGCAGATCGGCACCGGCCCCTTCGAGCGGCTGGCGGGGCGGATCGACGCTCTGGGGCTGCTGTACCGCCAGCTGTCCTTCGACGGCGCCTCGGGGGCGGTCGATCTCGGGTCGCTGCTCAGCGAGATCGCCGGCTCGGTGATCCGCTCTCAAGGGTCCGAAGGGGTGAGGCTCGATCTCCAGATCGAGCCCTGCCAGACGACCGTCGACGTCGCGATGCCCGTGGGCCTGCTCGTGAACGAGCTGCTGACCAACGCGATGAAATACGCGTTCGAAGGCCGCAGCGAGGGCGTCGTCACGGTGCGTTGCCTCAAGGAAGGGGCGGAGGAGTGCGTCGTCTCGGTCTCTGACGACGGCGTCGGGCTGCCCGAGGGGGAGACCTGGCCGAAGCCCGGGAAGCTTGGCGCCCTGATGGTGAGCTCGCTGGAGGCGAACACGCGGGCGAAGGTCCGGGTCGGAGCCTCCGAGGCGGGCGGCCTGGCCATCACCATCCGGTTCTGGCTCACTCCGCCGTCCGAAACGTCCCGGCGCTGAGCGCGGCCGGGCGTTGTGCTCGCCCGTGGCTTGGCGGTAGGAGTTGCGGCGACATCCCATGCAAGGTTTGATCTGACGATGAACGCGCCGTCCCGCACGCCCGCCTCCTCGAAGCTCATTTCCGGAGCGACCGGCGACTGGGAACTGGTCATCGGGCTCGAGATCCACGCCCAAGTGACGTCCGAGGCCAAGCTGTTCTCCGGCTCGTCGACGGCCTTTGGCGCGCCGCCCAACAGCCATGTCAGCCTCGTCGACGCGGCCATGCCCGGCATGCTGCCGGTGCTGAACCACGAATGCGTGCGTCAGGCGATCCGCACGGGGCTCGGAGTGAAGGCTCGCATCAATCTGCAGTCGACCTTCGACCGTAAGAACTACTTCTATCCGGACCTGCCGCAGGGCTATCAGATCTCCCAGTACAAGAGCCCGATCGTGGGCGAGGGAGAGGTGGCGGTCGACCTGCCGAGCGGCGAAACCGTGATGATCGGCATCGAGCGCATCCATCTCGAGCAGGACGCCGGCAAGTCGATCCACGATCAGGACCCGAGCTCATCCTTCGTCGATCTGAACCGTTCGGGCGTCGCGCTGATGGAGATCGTGTCGAAGCCGGACATGCGTTCGTCGGAGGAGGCCAAGGCCTACGTCACGAAGCTCCGCACGATCCTGCGGTATATCGGGACCTGCGACGGCGACATGGAGAAGGGCAACCTGCGCGCCGACGTGAACGTCTCGGTGCGTCGCCCCGGCGAGCCGTTCGGCACTCGTTGCGAGATCAAGAACGTCAACTCGATCCGCTTCATCGGCCAGGCGATCGAGACTGAGGCGCGCCGCCAGATCGGCATTCTCGAGGACGGCGGGTCGATCGACCAGGAGACGCGGCTGTTCGATCCCGTCCGCGGCGAGACGCGCGCCATGCGCTCCAAGGAGGAGGCGCACGACTACCGCTATTTCCCCGATCCGGACCTGCTGCCGCTCGTGGTCGAGCAGGCGGAGGTCGATGAACTGGCGGCCGCGCTACCGGAGTTGCCGGACGCCAGGAAGGCGCGGTTCGTCAACGACTACGGCGTGACGCCCTACGACGCGATGGTGCTTACGCTCGAGCGGGAGTCGGCCGCCTTCTTCGAGGAAGTGGCCGCGGGGCGCGACGCGAAGCTCGCCGCCAACTGGGTCATCAACGAGCTGTTCGGCCGCCTGAACAGGGAAGGCCATTCGATCACGGAAAGCCCCGTCACCGCGAAGCAACTGGGCGGGCTGCTGGATCTCGTCTCGGAGAACGTCATCTCGGGCAAGATCGCGAAGGACCTGTTCGAGATCCTCTGGAGCGAAGGCGGCGATCCGCGGGAGCTGGTCGAGAGCCGGGGGCTGAGGCAGGTGACGGATACGGGGGCGATCGAGAAGGTCGTCGACGAGGTCATCGCCGCGAACCCCGACAAGGTGGAGCAGGCGAGGGCGAAGCCGACGCTGATCGGCTGGTTCGTCGGGCAGGTGATGAAGGCCTCGGGAGGCAAGGCCAACCCGCAGGCGGTGAATGACATCCTGAAGTCCAAGCTCGGCATCTGAGGCGGCCCCCTGGAAAGCGCCGCAGCGATCTTCGACGGGTTCGTCTGGGAGCACGCCGTCCGCCTGCTCCTCGCGGTCGCCTGCGGCGTCATGATCGGCTTCAACCGCGACCTGAAGGGCAAGCCCACAGGCATGCGGACGCTCGGCCTGGTCTCGCTAGGCGCCTGTCTGGTGTCGCTCGCGGCGCTGGAGGATCCGGCGTGGCGCGATGAACCCGACGCGCTGAGCCGGGTCGTGCAGGGGGTGCTTCAGGGGGTCCTGACCGGCGTCGGTTTCCTCGGCGCCGGCGTGATCCTGAAGGACACGAGCGATCAGCGGGTGCATGGCCTCACGACCGCCGCGACGGTCTGGCTGACCGCGGCGCTCGGCCTCGCCTGCGCGCTCGCCCAGTGGCCGCTGATCATCATGGGCCTGGGGCTCGCGCTCCTGGTGCTGATGGTGCCGCACCAGTTCGGCCGCAAGTTCGGGGGAGCGCGCTCCACGGAAGACGACGACGGCTGACGCCGTCGCGCCAGCCTTAATGTCCGTCGATGCGGTTCTGCGCGCCCTGCCACGCGAGGAAGTTCCTGCGCGCTTCCTGAACGAACGGGCTGCGCCGCACAGCCCACATGAAGGTGCGCCCGATGGCGCGGCCCGGCTGCCGCATCGGCCGCTCGAACTGCACCAGAAGAATCACGCGGGTTTCGTCGGTCTCGTTCCAGACCTCGTGGAAATAGGTGTCGTCGAAGACCGCGGTCTTGCCCTCGCGCCAGTAGACCATGTCGTCGTGGACGGCCATGCGGCAGCGCCCCCAGTCCTTGGGAACCAGCAGCCCGAGATGGCAGGTGATCAGGTTCTTGGTCACGCCGCGGTGGCGAGGGATGCGGGCGCCCGGGGTCAGGATCGAGAAGAAGGCGCTGTTCAGGCCAGGCACCTTGCTGACGAGCTTCGCCGTCTCCGGGCACTTCTCGCAATTGCCTTCGACGCGGTAGCCATATCCATAGAGGAAGAACGACTTCCACTTGCGGTCGCCGCCGAGGCGGCCATGGTCCGGAGAGATGTCGGCGAGGATCGGGATGTCCTCGGTCTGCAGCACCGAGAAGGCCTCGCGGCGGATGGCCTCCCAGTTTTTCTCGAGGTCGGCGGTCCAGGGGAAGGTCCCTGCCGGGAACACCGGCGGATTGCCGACCAGCGAGCATTTCGCCAGTTGCTCGTCGAGCCAGGGCCGGAGCTTCTTGCCCGTGCGGTACAGCCATCCGCGCTTGGGCTTGGACGGCTTCTTCACCTCTGTGTTGGTGGCGACTTCGACCATGGCAGTGCTCTGCTGACGTCGTCCTCCCGGCCGAACTCCGGCGGGGGGGTGGTTGGTTCCGAGACGATACTATTGCACCGCGGGGGGCGGGTCACGCCGCGCGGCGCATTGCTGGCTTCCGGCAGGGCCGGTTCACCTCGTTCGGGCAGGTCCTGTCTCGACGGGTCGTCCGCCTGCGCCCCACTCGGCCCAGGAGCCGTCGTAGAGGCCCGCCGCGCGCGCTCCCACGCTCTCCAGCGCGAGCGCGAGAATCGCGGCGGTCACCCCTGAACCGCAGGTGGTCACGACCGGCCGTCCAAGGTCCACCCCCGCCTTCTCGAAGGCGGCGCGGAGCTCCGTCTCGTCGCGCAGGCGGCCGTCGGCGCCGAGCACCTCCTGGAAGGGCAGGTTGAGCGATCCCGGAATATGTCCGGAGGCCAAGCCCGGGCGGGGCTCGGGCGCTTCGCCGCGGAAGCGCGGGCCCGATCGGGCGTCGAGGATCTGGACCGACTGAGCTTGCAGCGCGTCGGCGATCTGGTCGGCGCTCTTGACGGCGGTCTGGTCGAACCGGGCGGCGAACGGCCGTGGCTGTCTGCTCGACGGGCCGGTCTCGACCGGACGGCCTTCGGCGAGCCATTTCGGCAACCCGCCGTCGAGCACATAGACCTTGTCCACGCCCATGGCGCGGAACGTCCACCACACCCGGGCGGCCGCGAACAATCCGGCGCCGTCATAGGCGACGACCGTCGAGCCGGTTCCGATTCCGAGGCCGCCGACAGCTTCGGCGAAGACCTCGGGCGAGGGCAGCATGTGCGGGAGCCCCGACGAAAGGTCCGCGACGGCGTTGATGTCGAAGAACGCCGCCCCCGGGATGTGCCTCTCCCGGAACTCGGCCGCGCCGTCGCGCCCTGCGTCCGGCAGATACCAGGAGCCGTCCACCGGCACGACGTCGGGGTCGCCAAGACGCGCCGCCAGCCACTCGGTCGAGACCAGATTGGGGTTCATTCCATGACTTTCGCGAGATCGACAGTGCCGGGGCGCTCAAGCCAGACCGGGACCGGGAGGTCCTTGGAGCGCAGGAAGTCGGGATTGAACAGTTTCGACTGGTAGCGCGTGCCGTAGTCGCACAGCACGGTCACGATGGTGTGGCCCGGGCCGAGCTCGCGCGCGAGCCTGACGGCGCCGGCGACGTTGACGCCGGACGAGCCGCCCAGGCAGAGGCCTTCGTGCTCCAGGAGATCGAAGACCACCTGCACCGACTCCGCATCCGGGATCTGGTAGGCGAAGTCGACCGGCGCGCCTTCGAGATTGGCGGTGATCCGGCCTTGCCCGATCCCCTCGGTGATCGACGAGCCCTCCGCCTTCAGTTCGCCGGTGGTGTAATAGCTGTAGAGCGCGGCGCCCGGCGGGTCGGCGAGCGCGATCTTCACGTTGGGGTCGCGCTCCTTCAGTGCGATCCCCGTGCCGGCGAGGGTGCCCCCGGTGCCGACCGCGGAGACGAAGCCGTCGACCTTGCCGTCGAGGTCCCGCCAGATCTCCGGGCCGGTCGCATCGATATGCGCCTGACGGTTGGCGACGTTGTCGAACTGGTTCGCCCAGATGGCGCCGGCCGGCTCGGTTTTCGCAAGCTGCTCAGCGAGACGGCCGGAAAGCTTCACGTAGTTGTTCGGGTCCTTGTAGGGGACGGCCGGCACCTCGACGAGCTCGGCCCCCGCGAGCCGCAGCATCTGCTTCTTCTCGTCCGACTGCGTGTCGGGGATGACGATGACCGTGCGGAAGCCGAGCGCGTTCGCCACCAGCGCGACCCCGATGCCGGTGTTGCCCGCGGTGCCTTCGACGATCACCCCGCCGGGCTGCAGTTCGCCTCGCTCGACGGCGTCCTTGATCATCCAGAGGGCGGCCCGGTCCTTCACCGACTGGCCCGGGTTCATGAATTCGGCCTTGCCGAGAATCGTGCAGCCCGTCGCCTCGGAAGGACCGACGAGCCGGATCAGCGGCGTGTTCCCGATGGCGTCGACGAGCCCGGTGCGGATGCGCATCACAAGATTCACTGGCTGAATGATCGGGAGGACGGCGGCGGCACGTTAGGCGCAGGGGCGCGCCGTGAAAAGGTGCGAACCCCCGCGGATCGCCCGGGCGGGAACGCGACGGCTCACGCGCCGGGATCCGGCGCCGGGCCGGAGATCTGCGCCAGCGCCGCCAGGGCCCGCCTGCGGGCCGCGGCGTGGTCCACGATCGGCCGCGGATAGTCACGGCCGAGCTCCACTCCTGCTGCCCTCAGCGCCTCGGGCGGCGCCTCCCAGGGGGCATGGATCCACTCGCCGGGGAGGCGGCTGAGCTCCGGCACGAAGGTCCGCACATAATCGCCGGAGGGGTCGAACTTCCGGCTCTGCAGAACCGGGTTGAAGATGCGGAAGAACGGCGCGGCGTCGGCGCCGGAACCCGCCACCCACTGCCAGTTCATCGCGTTGTTCGCCGGATCGGCGTCGACCAGCGTGTCCCAGAACCAGGCCTCGCCGGTCCGCCAGTCGACCAGAAGATCCTTGATCAGGAACGAGGCCGCGATCATCCGCACCCGGTTGTGCATCCAGCCGGTCCGCCACAGCTGGCGCATGCCGGCGTCGACGATCGGGTAGCCGGTCAGCCCACCGCGCCAGGCGGCCAGTTCGCTGGCGTCGGGCTTGCGCCAGGGGAAGCCGTCGAAGCGAGCGGACGCGCTGCGACGCGCCATGTCGGGAAAGGCAGCGAGAAGGTGGTGGGCGAATTCGCGCCAGCCGAGCTCGTTCCGGAACTTCTCAACGTCCCGCGCCTGCGCCAGGTCTTCTGCGAGCGCGGCTTCGCTCGCGTGCCAGAGCTGGACCGGGCTGATCTCGCCGAACCGCAGATGCGGCGAGAGGCGCGACGTTCCGGAAAGGTCCGGTCGATCGTGTGCGGGCGCTCGAGGACCTGATCCAGAACGGCCGGCCGGAGCTCAAGGGCAAGCCCTGGGTGCCGCACCGCCCGCCGCGGCCGGAGAAGCTGGAGAGCGGCCAGACTTTTCGGCTGGTCTCGCCGTTCGAGCCGAAGGGCGACCAGCCGACCGCGATCGCCGAGCTGGTGGACGGCATCCGGCGCCAGGAGCGCGACCAGGTGCTGCTCGGCGTCACCGGCTCGGGCAAGACCTTCACGATGGCCAAGATCATCGAGCAGACCCAGCGGCCGGCGCTGATCCTCGCGCCGAACAAGACGCTGGCGGCGCAGCTCTATGGCGAGTTCAAGTCGTTCTTCCCCGAGAACGCGGTGGAGTACTTCGTCTCCTACTACGACTACTACCAGCCCGAGGCCTATGTGCCGCGGAGCGACACCTATATCGAGAAGGAATCGTCGATCAACGAGCAGATCGACCGCATGCGGCACTCCGCGACGCGGTCGCTGCTGGAGCGCGACGACGTCATCATCGTCGCCTCGGTGAGCTGCATCTACGGCATCGGCTCGGTCGAGACCTACACCTCGATGACCTTCGTGCTGAAGGTCGGCGAGACGGTGTCGCAGCGCCAGCTGATGGCCGACCTGGTGGCGCTGCAATACAAGCGCGCCGACGTGAACTTCGTGCGCGGCACCTTCCGGGTGCGGGGCGACACGATCGAGATCTTTCCGGCGCACTATGAGGACCGCGCCTGGCGGATCGGCCTGTTCGGCGACGAGATCGAGTCGATCCACGAGTTCGACCCGCTGACCGGCCAGAAGATCGGCGAGATGGCGGCCGTGAAGGTCTACGCCAACTCGCATTACGTTACGCCGCGGCCGACGCTGAACCAGGCCATGAAGGGCATCAAGGCCGAGCTCAACGCGCGCCTCGCGGAGCTGACGAAGATGGGCCGGCTGCTGGAGGCGCAGCGGCTCGAGCAGCGCACCACCTTCGACCTCGAGATGATGGAGGCGACCGGCAGCTGCGCCGGCATCGAGAACTATTCGCGCTGGCTGACCGGCAGAAAACCCGGCGAGCCGCCGCCCACGCTGTTCGAATACCTGCCCGACAACGCGCTGGTCTTCACCGACGAGAGCCACGTCACCATTCCGCAGATCGGCGGCATGTATCGCGGCGACTTCCGCCGCAAGGCGACGCTCGCCGAATATGGTTTTCGGCTGCCGAGCTGCATGGACAACCGGCCGATGCGCTTCGAGGAATGGGACGCGATGCGGCCGCAGACCGTCCATGTCTCGGCGACGCCCGGCTCGTGGGAGATGGAGCAGACCGGCGGCGTGTTCGCCGAGCAGGTCATCCGCCCGACCGGTCTGGTCGATCCCGAGATCGAGATCCGCCCCGCCCGCAGCCAGGTCGACGACCTGCTGGGCGAGGTCAAGGAGGTCGCCGCCAAGGGCTACCGCTCGCTGATCACCGTGCTGACCAAGCGCATGGCGGAGGATCTGACCGAATACCTCCACGAGCACGGCGTGCGGGTCCGCTACATGCACTCCGACATCGACACGCTGGAGCGCATCGAGATCATCCGCGACCTGCGCCTCGGCGCCTTCGACGCGCTGGTCGGCATCAACCTGCTGCGCGAGGGCCTCGACATTCCCGAATGCGCGCTGGTCGCCATCCTCGACGCGGACAAGGAAGGCTTCCTGCGCTCCGAGACCTCGCTGGTGCAGACCATCGGCCGCGCCGCGCGCAACGTCGACGGCAAGGTCATCCTGTACGCCGACCACGAGACCGGCTCGATGCAGCGCGCCATGGCCGAGACCGCCCGGCGGCGCGAGAAGCAGCTCGCCTACAACGCCGCGAACGGCATCACGCCCGAAAGCGTGCGCCGCGAGATCGGCGACATCATGAACTCGATGTACGAGCGCGACCACGTCACGGTCGACAAGGGCTTCGCCGAGGACGCGCCGAAGATCGGCCACAACCTCAAGGCCACGATCGCAGATCTCGAGGCCAAGATGCGCAAGGCCGCCGGCGACCTCGAATTCGAGACCGCCGCGCGGCTGCGCGACGAGATCAAGCGCCTGCAGGCGACCGAACTCGCGATCTCGGACGACCCGATGGCCCGCCAGGTCGCGGTCGACGCCGCGGCCGGCGGCTATGCGGGCGAACGCAAATACGGCCGCAGCGCCAACACGCCGCCGAAGTCGCGCGTCGCCAAGCCCAGCCTGGACGACATGGGCCCCGGCACCGACCGCGCGACGCCCCTGCTCCATGGCGACCTTCCCCGCCGGGAGAAGCCGGACATGATGACGACGAACTTCCGGCCCGGCGGCCGAAGGCAGGGGCCGAAGCGGCGCTAAGGCGCCCGCCGCCCGCCGGATGCGCTCCGGCTGGCGGCGCTCTTTCTTTCCGTTGCGTCTCGGGGCGGTCACGCATCCGCCTCCCCTAGGGCGACGCCCTTCACAGACAATCATAATAAAGGCGCCGGCCAACCCGGAGATATCGGCGCGTATTCCGCCGCCTGATCTGGGGACGCCTCCTCCGTGATACCGGACGAGCGGCGCACAAATGCCAAAACTGCCCGGCCCGTTACTCCAATTTTGCTTACATGTCAGGCGGAACGAGCACGGAGTTGTCGGGGTTGCTCTGGAGACACGAAAACAAAGGAGCAATCCGTGCGCCTCTATCGCCAGATCCTCATCTCCGCCTGCTGCGTCGCGCCGCTCGCGCTCGCCAGCGGCGCCTCGGCCGCCTGCCTCGACGAGGTCGAGAAACTCTCGGCGCAGGTGCAGAGCCACCAGACGCCGCCGAAGGGACCGCCCGCGACCCGCACCGCGAACGATCCCGAACCTCCGGCGCACGCCAAAGGCGACACCGCCGAGAAGGCGCGCGGCAACCAGGATCAGGGCGCGGCCTCCGGCAAGAGCGAGGCTGATCCCCGCGCCTCCGCCTCGGGCGGCACGGAAGAAAGCCAGACGGGCGTGACGACGGGGCCCGGCGTCGTGATGGGCGACGCCGGCCCCGCCGACGCCGCCATGCACCCGGCCTCGTCGCCCTGCGCCTGTTTGGCGCGGGCGTCGGCGAGCAGCATGCCGGCGTCGGCGGGGCCGGGTGCATGGCGGTCGTCGAGAAGGTGAAGGAAACGCTTCCGGCCAGGTAGCCCGCGACCATCGCGCGGGGAGCGGGCCCGGCCGGCGATGACCTCTGGGTCATCCGGCCGGCCCGCGAAGCAACGGCGCCTGCGCCGCGGCGGCGAGCCGCTCGAGCTTTCCTCCCGGGAAGTTGTTAACCGATGGTAATACTACTTATCCGGCCGTATCTCCTGCGCTGCTAGCGTCTGACTCCTGAAGGGCCGGGCCCCCCGCCGCCGCCCAGGGAGGCGACCAGGATGCCCGACGCCGCGCTGCCCACGCCCACCGTTTATCAGCCGCTCACCCGCGTTCCCGCCGCGATATCGGCCCAGGCCGAGAGCGCGCCGATGGTCGGGGCGCTGGCGAACGGATTGTTCGACGTCGCCTGGACCACGGTCTACGACTCGTCCGACAGCGACGTGATCATCCAGCGCTTCAACGGAGAAGGCGCGGTTTAGCCGACCCCCTGGTACGGGATCACCCCTCGACCGCCCGGCCCCGACGCCCTCGAGAGCGCGCTGGCCCTCGCCTCCAACGGACTCTTTCACACCGTACTTTTCTCGAGCCAACGCGGGCTCTACCTGGGCCTGTACGACGACGCATCCTTCGAAGACCACGTTTTTGAGTTTTTCTGGATAGGGGGCGAGCAGGGCACAACCGCATTCGCAGTCGCGGTCGAGAGCGGGGCGTTCGCGATCACATGGATCGAGGACCAGTACGGCTACTCCGTTCTCGTCGATCCTTTTCTCGCGAACAGTAATTTCGTGCCGCTGGGACCCGTTCATGAAGATGCCCGGCAGAAGATGGACCAGACGGCAGTCACGGGCGGCGGCCATGCCGTCGGCTGGGTCGGTTCTGGGCAGGAAGTTTTTCTCACTTTTGTCCCGGAGAGCGGTTACAGTACGCCTTTTTACTTGCCAAACAGCTCCGGGACACTTTCCGTCTCAGTGGCTGGGCTTGCTGATGGCCGCATCGCGATCACCTACTTGATCCGCGATGATCCGGAGGGCGGCGATTACCAGATTTCTGTCCGGTTCTTGGACGTGGCCTCGCTGAACTGGTCGGAAGCCGCCGTGACGGTAGGCGCCGGCGCAAGCGGAGATTTCGTGCCCTTCCTGGAGTCCACGGCGCTGCACGATGGTCGCCTGATGATCGCCTGGGCCGACGGCGAGAACTTCGTCGGCCGGATCATCAACCGCGACGGCTCCCACGACAGCGACGTCTTCACGATCGCGCCGCAGGGCGTTCGCCCCGAAATCAGCCTCGCGACGCTGGCCGACGGCCGGGTGGTGGCCGCCTTCGGGCAAGACGAAGACATCCCGGACTGGAACGGCGAGCAGGACATCTACACCGTCATCTATGATCCTCGCCTCGCCGGAGTGCGGCTCGCCGGCACCGGCCAGGCTGACCACTTCGTGGGCACCGGTTTCGATGACGCCTTCATGATGGGCCGCGGCGCCGACACCGTGTTAGGCGGACTGGGCGCGGACACGATCGACGGCGGGCTCGGCGCGGACTACATGGCGGGCGGCGACGGGAACGACGTCTATTATGTCGACAACGCCTCCGATCAGGTCGTGGAGTCGCTCGACGGCGGCGTCGACCAGGTGTTCGCCTCGGTCACGTTCTCGCTCGCCGGCGGCCACGTCGAGAACCTGACGCTGACCGGGGCTGCGGCAATCAACGGAACTGGCAACGCGCTCGCCAACGTCATCACCGGCAATGCGGCGGCTAACGTCATCGACGGCGGCGAAGGCGCCGACACCATGGCGGGCGGCGCCGGCGGCGACACCTACTATGTCGACGATAGCGGCGACCGGGTGATCGAGGCGGACGCCGCCGGCACGGACGTCGTCCACGCGTCGGTGTCTTTCTCGCTCGAGGGCCAGCACATCGAGAACCTCGTCCTCACCGGGCCGGCCAACATCGACGGCGTCGGCAACGAGCTGGCGAACGTGCTCACCGGCAATTCGGGCGACAACCAGCTGGATGGCGGCGCCGGCGCCGACAGCATGGAAGGCGGGCTTGGCGACGACGTCTATCTCGTGGACGACGCCGGAGATCTGGTGACCGAAGCCGCGAACGAGGGGACCGACGCCGTCAGGAGCTCGATCACCTACACGCTCGGCGCGAACGTCGAGAATCTGACGCTGACCGGGGCCGACGAGATCAACGGGATCGGCAACGCGCTCGCCAACGTCATCACCGGCAATGCGGCGGCGAACGTCCTCAACGGCGGCGCGGGCGAGGACACGCTGCGCGGCGGCGGGGGGGCGGACACGCTGCGCGGCGGCGCCGGCGACGACGTCTATTACGTGGACGACGCCGCCGCCCGGGTGATCGAGGCCGCGAACGCCGGAACCGACACGGTGTTCAGCTCCGTCGGCTTCTCGCTCGCAGGCCAGCATGTCGAGAACCTGACGCTGACGGGCGCCGACGACATCAACGCCGTCGGCAACGCCCTGGCGAACGTGCTGACCGGCAATTCAGGCTCGAACCAGCTGAACGGCGGCGCCGGCGCCGACATCATGGCGGGCGGCCTTGGCGACGCCGTCTATCTCGTGGACGACGCCGGCGACCAGGTGATCGAAGCCGGGGACGAGGGGACCGACACGGTCGGAGTTCGATCACCTACGCGCTCGGCGCGAACGTGGAGAACCTGACCCTGACCGGCGCGGCCGAGACTAACGGGACCGGCAACACGCTCGCCAACATCATCCCCGGCAATGCGGCGGCGAACCACATCGACGGCGGCGCGGGCGCGGACACGATGCGCGGCGGCGCGGGCGACGACGTCTATTACGTCGACGACGCCGGCGACCGGGTGGTCGAGGCCAGTGGGCAGGGCGTCGACACGGTGTTCAGCTCCGTCGGTTTCTCGCTCGCAGGTCAGCACGTCGAGAACCTGACGCTGACGGGCGCGGACGACGTCAACGCCGTCGGAAACGCCCTGGCGAACGTGTTGACCGGCAATTCAGGCTCGAACCAGCTGAATGGCGGCGCCGGCGCCGACATCATGGCCGGCGGCCTTGGCGACGACGTCTATCTCGTGGACGACGTCGGCGATCAGGTCATCGAAGCCGCGAACGCCGGGAACGACACGGTCCGGAGCTCGATCACCCACACGCTCGGCGCCAACGTCGAGAACCTCGTGCTGACCGGCGCCGGGGACGTCAACGGCGTCGGCAACACGCTCGCGAACATGCTGACGGGGAATTCGGGGAACAACCAGCTCAATGGCGGCGCGGGCGCCGACACGATGCGCGGCGGGGCGGGCGACGACGTCTACCTCGTCGACAATGTCGGCGATCAGGTGATCGAGGCCGCGAACGCGGGGACCGACACGGTCCGGAGTTCGATCACCTACACGCTCGCCGCCAATGTGGAGAGCTTGGTGTTGACCGGGGCCGGCGACATCGACGGCGTCGGCAACGGGCTTGCGAACACGCTGCGAGGAAATTCCGGGAGCAACCAGCTCGACGGCGGCGCCGGCGCCGACACGATGACCGGCGGCGCAGGCGCGGATTACTTCCTGTTCAGCTCGGCCCTCGGCGCCGGCAATGTCGACCAGATCACCGACTTCAAGCACGCCGACGACACGATCCGCCTCGACGGCTTCGTGTTCAGCGGCCTGTCGCTCGGGGAGCTCTCGTCCGACGCGTTCCACAAGGCGGCCGGCGCGGCCGCGGCGCAGGACGGCGCCCACCGCATCATCTACGACACGACCACGGGCGCGCTGTTCTTCGACCAGGACGGCGACGGCTCGGCCTATGAGGCGGTGCGTTTCGCGACGCTGACGAGCCGCCCCGCCCATGTCGACAACACCGACTTCGTCATCGTCTGACGCGCCGGCAGGCCTAGGGTCACGCCTCCTCGCCGGCGCGGGCGCGGAGGCGTTTCCGGCCGCCGCCGCGAAAGCCGTGGATCGACGCGGAAAGCTGGGGCATGACGGAGCCCCGAGCGTCGCTTCCGCCCGTGCCTCATGATCCGCGTAACGCCCCAGATCTCCATCGACGACAGCGAAATCGAGGAAAGCTTCGTGCGCGCCTCGGGACCGGGCGGCCAGAACGTCAACAAGGTCTCGACTGCGGTGCAGTTGCGGTTCGACGTGCGCCGTTCGCCCTCCCTGCCCAACGACGTCGCGATCCGGCTGATGCGGCTCGCCGGCTCCCGCCTAACAAAGGACGGTGTGCTGGTTCTGACCGCGCAGTCGCACAGAAGCCAGGCCGACAACCGGGCTGAGGCGCTGGCGCGGCTCGTCGCGCTCGTGGCGGAGGCGGCGGAGCGCCCGAAACGCCGGCTCGCCACCCGCCCGACGCGCGCCTCGGAGGCGCGGCGACGTGAGGCCAAGTCTCACCGAGGGGCCGTAAAATCGAGACGCCGGCCAGTTTCGGGAGACTAGCCCGCGCGCCGTCAGCAGAGGCTGCGGCGCCTCGATCACAAGCGGCGCCAAATGTCACAATATCGCGGGCAAACCATTGCTATTTCAGGCTCCGGCGCTTATGTCGGCGTCCTCACCAACAACAATTCCGAGGCCTATCTCTGTCTATGATGAAGGAAGACACCTTCCAGTCGCGCCGCGATGCGGCTCTCGAAGCCAAGCAGAAGCTTCTTCAGCGTTTCAAGGTCGCGGCAGCGGATCCTGAAGCCGACCGTCGCAAGGCTGAGCGCGCCAAGATCGTAGAAGCGCGCGAGGCGCGCATGCGCGCCAAGGCCGAGGAAGAGCGCCGCCGTGCGGCTGAGCGGGCCGCCGAAGAGGCGCGCATCGCCGCCGAGAAGGAAGCCGAGCGCGCCGCCGCCGAGGCCGCCAAGCTCGCGGCCCGTCCTAAGGCGATCAACGCCGCGGCCTACGCGCTCGCCGCCCGCTTTGTGGCCGACACCGCTTCGATGCGCCGCAAGAGCGCCTGATCTCCGGATTTCAGCGCATGAAAAAAGCCCCGCTTTCGGCGGGGCTTTTTGTTTAGGCGTTGCGGCCGCGGCGTCAGGCGGCCTGCTGGTTCACGCCGCCTTCGGCGAGCGTGTTCAGCTTGCGATCGGCCGCCTTCTCCTCCGCTAGGGTCTTCTCGAGGACCGTGGCGCAGTCGTTGCGGCCGAGCTGCCGCGCCCAGGCCACCAGCGTGCCGTAGCGCGTCATCTCGTAATGCTCGACGGCCTGCGCCGAGGCGATGATGGCGGCGTCCAGCACCTTCTTGTCGGCCACGTCGCCGGCGACGTCATTGGCTTCCTCGATCATGCCGTTGATCGCCGGGCATTTGACCGCCTTGACCTCGGCGCCGTGCATCTGGAAGACCTGCTCGAGGCGGCGGACATGCTCCTCGGTCTCGCCGTAATGGCTCTGCAGCCCCTGCTTCAGCTGCGGCGAGGTCGCCTTCTCGATCATCTTCGGCAGAGCCGAGAGGATCTGCTTCTCGGCGTAGTATACGTCCTGCAGCTGATGCACGAAGAGATCGTCGAGCGTCTTGATGTCCTTGGAAAACAAACCCATGATTGGCCTCCTTTGAGGTCTCTGTTGTAAATTCGCGCGCGATCATCGCGTTTCGCGCGCATTGCAGAGTCAACACATTGCGCGCCGGATCGTTCCGGGATTTCCGGGAGACACGACCGCCCCCGCGCCCGCCCAACCGCGGTCGCAATCCCGCGCAATGGCTGTCGTTCCTTCCGCCACGGCCCCCCGTGGGCAGCCCAGGAGACACCGATGCGCCGCGCCCTCGCCCTCGCGATCGCCCTCGCAGCCCTTCCGCTCGCGGCCCATGCCGAGGGCGAGCGACGCGAACCCTCCGTCTCGGTCGTCGGCGAGGGCTCCGTCTCGGCGGTTCCCGACCTCGCGATGGTGACGAGCGGGGTCGTCTCGCGCGCTCCGACGGCGGCGGCGGCGCTCAAGGCGAACGCTGCGGCGATGACGAAGGTGATGGCGGCGCTCAAGGACGCCGGCGTCGAGGAGCGCGACATCGCGACCTCCGGGCTCTCGGTGCAGCCGCAATATGATTATGGCGACGGCTCCGCGCCGCGCACCCCGAAGCTGGTGGGATACGAGGTCCGCAACGCCGTCACGGTGCGTTCGCGCGCGCTCGACAAGATCGGCGACCTGATCGACAGCCTGGTGACGGCCGGCTCCAACCAGATCGAGAACCTCGCCTTCGAGGTCTCGGACCGCAGCGAGAAGCTCGACGGCGCGCGCCGCGAGGCGATGGCGGATGCGCGCCGCAAGGCCGAGATCTACGCCGCCGGCGTCGGCGCCAGTCTGGGCGCGCCGCTTGCGGTGTCCGAGCAGGAGGTC
>NZ_JBJKEX010000260.1:0-4329 GCF_045505405.1 Hansschlegelia beijingensis
AACTACCTCTACAGCCCGAAGGGCCAGGAGATCATCGCCTCGTTCAACAACCGGGTGCAGGATCCGAAGATCATGGAGGCCAACAAGGACCCGCGCCTCCTCCTCGGCGCGGCGGCGGGCTTCCAGCCGCGCGGCCTCGCGTTCGGCTCCGAGCTGGTCGATCTGCTCGCGCGACGCGACCCGGGAGGCGTGCTCGCGCGCCGCCTTGGCGATCTTCGTGATGCGCTCGATGACCTCTTCGCCGGCTGCGAGCTGCCTCGCCATGTCCTGCGAGAGCCCCTGCGCCTTGCCGAGCCGCTCGGCGAGCGTCTCCTCGCAGGCGCCGACGGTGGCCCGCAGCGCCACGATCGAGCGCTCGGCGGCGTGCGTCGCGCCGACCAGTTCTCCGATCGTCTGGCGCATCATCGTCTCGTCGCCCCGCAGACGCCGCAGCCGCCTGTCGAGCACGGCGCAGTAGACGATCGTGGCGGCGAGCAGCACCGCGACGAGCGACTCGATGGCGATCCCGATCAGATTCTCCATCACGAGGCCTCCTTGCGGGTCTGTCCGGCGGCCTCGAAGGCCGCGAGCGTGGTGCGCGAGCGGCGCAGCGGCCGCGCCACCTGGACGGCGACGCGCTCGCCCGAGCGCCCCATCCGGGCTTCCGTCACGACCTCGTCGCCGCACCGCAGCTCGACCAGCGCGTCGGGCTTGATGTCCAGCATCAGCGTGTCGCCGACATCGAGGTTGAGGATCGTCTTGAGCGGCAGCTTCTTCTCGTAGAGCACCGCCGAGACCTCGGCCTGCGCGGCCCAGATCTCCGTCGCGAGATGACCTTCCCAGGTGGTGTCGCGGCCGAACTTCTCGCCCATGAACATCTGCAGCAGCACGTCGCGGATCGGCTCGATCGTCGCGTAGGGCAGCAGCATCTGGATGCCGCCGCCGCGATCCTCCATGTCGACCCGCAGCGTCACCAGGATCGCTGCGTTGGCCGGCCGCGTGATCGCGGCGAAGCGGGGGTTGGTCTCGAGCCGGTCGAGCGAGAAATCCACCGGGCTGACGGGCCTGAACGCGTGCTCCGCGTCGGTCAGCACCACCTCGATCATGCGCTGGACGAGGCTGGTCTCGATCGTGGTGTAGGGCCGGCCCTCGACCTTCATCTTGGTCACGCCGCGCCGGCCGCCGAGCAGGACATCGATGATCGAGTAGATCAGCGCGGAATCGACCGTGACCAGCCCGAAGCCGTCCCACTGCTCGGCCTTGAACACCGACAGGATCGCCGGCAGCGGGATCGAGTTGAGGTAATCGCCGAACCTGACGGAGCGAATCCCGTCGAGCGAGACCTCGACGTTGTCCGACGTGAAGTTGCGCAGCGAGGTCGTGAGCAGCCGGACGAGCCGGTCGAACACGATCTCCAGCATCGGCAGGCGCTCGTAGGAAACGAGCGCCGAGTTGATGATCGCCCGGATGCCGGACTGATCCGAGAGACCGAGTTCGTCGGGATTGAACCCGAGCAGCCCGTCGACCTCGTCCTGGTTGAGCACGCGGTCCGCGCCGCCCTTGACGCCGTCGAGGCCGCCGCCGCCGGACTCGTCCAGCGCCGCAGCCCAGCCGCCGGCCATGCCGCCAGCGTCGCCGACCTGCTCGTTCATCGCCGCTTCCCACTCGGCGGCGAGTTCGTCGTCCGTCTTGTCCTGTCCGCCGGCCATCCGCCGCGATCTCCCCGAACGCCGCTACTGGATCACGATGTCCTTGAACAGGACCGCCTCGACGCGCGCGGGCGCGACCGCGACGTTGACGCGACGCAGAAGTTCTTCCTTCAGGCGGTAGGCGCCCGAGGAGCCCCTGATGTCCTCCGGCCGCAGTTCGCGCAGATGCGTCTGAAAGCTGTCGAGGACGCGCGGCATCATCGGTTTGATGGCTTCGGCCATCTCGGGCTTGTCCACCTCGAGCGCAATGGCGAGGCGGACGTAACGCTGCTTCTGGGTGTCGGCCGTCGCGAGGTTGACGGTCATTTCGGGCAGGTCGAGGAACGCCGCCTTGGCTGGCGCGGGCGCATGCGCCGCGACCTTCTCCTCCGCCGCGGCGGCCTGCTCCTCATGCTCGCCGCCACTCCGGCCGACGAGCAGATAGCCTCCGACGCCGACGATGATCGCCGCGAGCGCGGCGCCGCCCAGGATGAAGAGCTTCTTCTTGGATTTGGCCTTGGCCGTGGAGGCCTGGCCGTCCTGGTCGCTGTCCGCCATCGCACCCGCACCGCCCGCAGGCCGCGCCCCAATTCGCCGCCGCCGGCTTATGGTTAACGAATAGGTCGCAAAGCTTAACGAAACCTTGCGAAAGCCCCTCCGCCCGGCAAATCCTGCCGGGCATTTTGCGCCGTCCTACGCGTTGCGGCCTGCCCGGAACCGGTCGAAATTTCGGGAAACCGTTCATTTCCGAGGGGTGGCGCCGGTTGGCACGCCGTCTGCACTGGTGATGTCGGTCGCGAACGCCGTCGGGGAGGATGGCGAGCGTGTCCAGACATCGCAGATCGGACCGCGGGAGCGTGTGGTGGAAAACGCCTCTCTGGTCGGGTTGTCGCGGCAGGTCGCCCTGCGGCGGGAGCTCGACGTCATCTCGAACAACATCGCGAACATGAACACGACCGGCTTCAAGGCCGACTCGATGGTGTTCGCCGAATTCCTGATGCCCAAGGCGCGCGACGACAACTTCATGCGTCGCGACCGCCCGCTGTCCTTCGTCGAAGACCGCGCCACCGTGTCGAATTTCGGCGGCGGCGAGATCCAGACCACCGGCGATCCGACCGACCTCGCGATCGACGGCGACGGCTTCTTCGAAGTCGAGAGCGACGCCGGGGTCCGCTACACGCGCAACGGCTCCTTCAAGGTCGACGCGACCGGCATGCTGGTCACGAACGAGGGCTTCCGGGTCATGACGACCAACGGGCCGCTCCAGTTCGCGCCGAACGAGACCGGCTTCACCGTCGACCAGGAAGGTCAGGTGGCGACCAGCGAAGGCGTCCGCGGCAGGCTCCGCGTCATGCGCTTCGCCAGTCTCATGGGCATGAAGAAAGAGACGTCGACGACGTTCAGCGCGACCGCCACGCCGACCGAGGTGACGTCGGCCACGCGCCTGATCCAGGGCGCGGTCGAGAAGTCCAACGTCCAGGGCATCGCGGAGATGAGCCGCCTCGTCGAGGTCACCCGCTCCTACCAGAACCTGTCGTCGCTGCTCGAGCGGCAGGATGAATTGCGGCGCACGTCGATCGAGCGCCTCGCCGACGTGCCGGCCTAAGGCCAGGGAAGGAGCACCACGATGCGCGCCCTCTACACCGCCTCCACCGGCATGGCCGCCCAGGAGATGAACGTCGAGATCATCTCGAACAACATCGCCAACATGCGGACCTCGGGATTCAAGCGCCAGCGCGCCGAGTTCCAGGACCTGCTCTACGAGTCGCTGCGCCGCGTCGGCGCCTCGAGCTCCGACACCGGCACGGTCCTGCCGACCGGCGTCGACATCGGCTCGGGCGTGAAGCTGGTCGCGACGCCCCGCGTCATGA
Organism: Hansschlegelia beijingensis; assembly: GCF_045505405.1. Lineage (GTDB taxonomy): Bacteria > Pseudomonadota > Alphaproteobacteria > Rhizobiales > Methylopilaceae > Methylopila > Methylopila beijingensis_A. Next base: position 3,539 of record NZ_JBJKEX010000260.1, read on the forward strand.
GCCAGGGCTCGGTCGCGGCGACCGAGAAGCCCTACGACATCGCGATCCGCGGCGAAGGCTTCTTCCAGGTGAACCTGCCTGACGGCACCACCGCCTATACCCGCGATGGCTCTTTCGAGCTCGACCCGACCGGCCAGCTGGTGACCGCCGACGGCTATGTGGTCGCGCCCGGCATCACGGTGCCGGCCAACGCCCTCTCGGTCGCGATCAGCGCGACCGGCGAGGTCGAGGCGACCATCCAGGGCCAGACCGCGACGCAGAACCTCGGCCAGCTCCAGCTGGCGCGCTTCATGAACAAGTCCGGCCTCGAGGCGAAGGGCGACAACCTGTTCCTCGAGACCCCGGCGAGCGGAACGCCGCTGGTCGACATCCCGGGCGCCGAGGGCTTCGGCTCAGTGCTGCAGTCCTATCTCGAGCAGTCCAACGTCAACGCCGTCACCGAGATCTCCGACCTGATCGCCGCCCAACGCGCCTACGAGATGAACTCGAAGGTCGTCTCCTCGGCCGACCAGATGCTGCAGGCCAGCGCGGCGATGATGCGATGAGCCAGGCGATGAGACGTCTCGTTATCGCCGGGCCGCTGCTCGGCATGCTCGCGGGCGCGGCCTCGGCCGCGCCGCTGCTGAGGCCCGAGGCCGTCGTCACCGGCGACCTCGTGGTCGCCGGCGATCTGATCGAAGGCGCCGGAGAGCGCGCCGGCGTCGCGCTTTTTCATCTCGCGGCCGCGATTTCATACCTCTACGCGCACCGGCCGCCCCTTCCAGTCCGGCCGGTGCGCGTAGAGGTATGAG
>NZ_JBJKEX010000261.1:0-4320 GCF_045505405.1 Hansschlegelia beijingensis
CGCCATGAACTACTCCGACGAGACCGCCGACGAGATGACGGAGCTGCAGGACCGCATCGGAGGTCGCTCGCGAGGCCTCCGGCTGCGAACGCGCTGCGGCCGAGCCGCCTCACCGCCGGCTCGTCCGGCACCATGTCGAGCAGCGAGAAGAAATCCGGATGGTTGCGCGGCACGTAGCGGCAGGCCACGCGGCTGCCGCCATAGGCGAGCGCCCCAAGGGCCACGACGCCGGCGGAGCCGAGCAGCGCGCGTCGGGTGAGTTTGCCCATGCGAGCCTCCCTTAAGCCGCGACCGCGAGATGCTCGGCGAGCCGGATCGCGAGCGTCACGACGGTGAGGGTCGGATTGGCGCAGCCGCCTGTGGTGAAGGTCGAACTGCCGGCCATGTAGAGATTGGCCACCGAGTGCACCCGGCAGTCGCGGTCGACCACGCCCTGCCGGGGATCATCGTGCATGCGGGTGGTGCCCATGTGGTGGTAGGCCGAATAGGCGATCTCGAGGTCCGGCTTCTCGCCGATGCCGAGCCGCATCCGCCCGAGGCCGGCCGCGCCGATCGCCGCCCCGATCACCTGATGGGTGCGGCGGAGCTTCAGGAGGTCGTCCACCGTCACCCGCCAGTCGAGCGCGATGCGGTTGAAGCCGAGCGGGTCCTTGTCGGTGATCAGCGTCACCCGGCTGTCGGGGTTCGGCGACTGCTCGGCGTCCTGCCTCAGCTTGTAGACGCGGGCCGGCTGCACGGGCGGCATGAAGCTGCGCACGGCGTGGCGATACACGCCCGTCGCGACCTGGCCGAGATCGTCCGTCATGTCGCAGTAGCGCTCCGCGAAGCGGTCCGGCACATGCCCGCGGCTGAACGTCTTCAGCATCGTGGAGAACGCGATCCAGCCGTAGTCGCGGAAGTCGTCATTGTAGACCTCCCTGTCGTACTGCGGCACGAGGAACGCGGAATTGTTGTTGAGCCCCATGGACTTGATCAGGTCCGGATTGAGCTTCAGGCCGATCAGCAGCTTGGTCCCGGCGGCCTCCATGTCGGTCGCGTAGAGCGAGGTGTCGACGCCCTCGTTGAACATGACCGTGGTGGTCTCGATCGTCATGTGATCGGTGTAGTAGCGCCCCACGAGATCGTGCTCGTTGCCGAGCCCCGCCGGCCGCTGCTTGCGGCAGTTCAGCAGGATGCGGGCGTTCTCCAGCCCGCCGCAGGCGATCACATAGGTTCTGGCCTTCACGGTCGTCTGGCGGCCGTCCAGCGTGCGGGCGGTGACGGACTGGACGACGTCCGAGCCGTCCTGCAGCGTCACGTCGGTCAGGCTGGCGTGCATCCAGCACTGAATGCGCGGTTCGTTCGCGATCCTGTCGTAGAACTTCTCGGCGAACCGGGTCGGCGGGCTTTCCTGGTAGACGTCGGTGAACACCCTGGCCGGATCGAGCGGCAGCGCCTTGTGCGGCAGCACGGCGCTCCAGTCGGAGAGCTCGTATTTGAACGGGCCGAGGTCGAGGTAGTCCTGAGCGCGGGCGTAGAACGGGTTCAGTTCCTCGCGCGTCACCGGCCAGCCATGGGTCGGCATGTCGGCGCGCTTCTCGAAGTCCAGCGGGTCGAGCGGGGCGCAAAGGCCGGTCCAGTGGCCGGACGTGCCGCCGAACTGCCGAAGCCGGGAGTTCGCGACGTCGATATGGTCGTGGCCGGTGACCGCGCCGCGGTAGAGGTCCTGCGATTCTTCCTCGTAGATCGGTCCGCCGCCTTCCAGCAGCACGACCGTCTTGCCGTTCCGGGCGAGCTCCAGAGCGAGCGTAATGCCGGCGGGGCCGGTTCCCACCACGCAGACGTCGCCCGAGATCTCGGCCGGCGCGGCTCCCGATCTGAGGTCTGCGATCATCTTCCGGCACCGGAGCGATCGGCCGCCGCGGTGAACGCGCGGGCGGGCCGGGGTTGCGAAAGCAGGCGCGCCATCAGGCCCCGCCCGGGCTTCTCGACGAGAGAGTAAGCCGCCTGCGCCACGACCGCCGTGGCGATCAGCGCGGCGAATCCGAGCGCCGCCCGCTGCGGGAGCGTATGACCGATCCCCAGGAGTTTTGCGCCCGTGAACGTGACCTGCAGCACGATCGCGTGGGTCATGTAGATCGCATAGGAGAGCTCGCCGAGCCAGGCCAGCGCCCGTCCCCGCAACAGGCCGGGCTTGGGCTGGGCGGCCCGTGAGGCGAGCGCCGCGGTCAGCACGACCATCAGCGGCCACAGCGCGTCATACGTCGCGTTCATCGCGATCAGCGCGGCGCAGGCCGCCAGCACCCCGCCGACGGTCGCCGCGTAGCCGCGCGGGCTCATCGCGAGCAGCGCGGGCTCGTCGTCGAACATCCGCCTGAGCAGCATGCCGGCGAAGAAGGACGGAATGATCCGGAAGGCGCCGCCGTCATAGGTGAGCGTGACGATGTCCGCCCCGAGGACCAGTTCCGAGAAGGCCGCGCAGGCCACGAACAGGCCGAGCGCGACCGCGATCCGCGCCGTCGACCCGCGCACGCGGTCGGCCGCCAGAAAGAACAGCGGGATCGCCAGATAGGCGCACCATTCGGCGCTCACCGACCAGGACGGCCAGTTCCAGGCAAGGTCGCTCGTCGCCCATGTCGAGTGCAGCATCAGGAAGGTGACGGCGAAGCTCCACAGCGTGTGCGGGTTCTCGGTCTCGAGACCGGCCGCGCGGCCGGCGAGCACGAGCGCCGCCACCACGAGCAGCGTCACCACATGCAGCGGCCAGAGCCGCGCCAGCCGCTTGCCCAGGAAGGTGAGGTAGTGGAACCGCCCTTCCCGCCACGGACGGTCATAGACATGGGCGAGCACGAAGCCGCTCTGGATGAAGAAGAAGTCGACGATGAGCCGGGCGTACTCGACCGAGGGCGGCACGCCGCCATGGCCGCGCATGGCCATCGAGAGCGCATGGGCGCACACGATCGCCACGGCGGCGATCCCGCGTACGGCGATCAGTTCTGGAAGCAACGCGCCGGCGTGGAGAGTTCGTCCCGCAGCAGTCGTCATGGCGCGGCCTCGGCGCATCTCCGACCGCGCCAGCCGAAGGCTGCGCGTCGGGTTTCGGAAGCCACCCTACGCGGCGAAGGTTTAGAGGATGTTGGCGCCGTCGCGGACTCGCGGCCGTAAAGCGAAAACCGATTCGATGACGGGTTGACGACAGGATCGGACGGGCGCATCCTGATCTCGTCAACACAGACACCGGAGGTCTAGAAAAATGACTCCGCCGAAGCGTGTAGACTGACCGCTACGCTGCGTATCCGGAACGCGGGACTGAGCGGAACAACCACAATTTAGCTGACTTGCCGAAGTGCGCGCCTTGGTTGATCTTGCAGGCGACTGCTGATGGATCGGAACGGCGGACGACGCATGGATTGCGGAAGGCGAATACTTCGGAATTGATTGACGACGCACAGGTTCATTAACAGCCGAGACACCTCTTCGAGGGCCGGCCCACACCCGTGAGAACCTGGATCATCGACGTCCATGAAACGCCCCGTTGGCCCCCCGCCGGCGGGGCGTTTCTCGTCAAAGCTCAGCGATCTGCGCTTGCCTGAATCCAAGCCGGCGCATTACCGTCGCGGGCCCGCCAGGACGGCGGGTTTCGGGGGAAACACAGTCATGCGCAGTTTAGTGGCGGCGAGCGTTCTCGCCTGCCTTATGGCGAGCTCGGCGTTCGCGGCGGATTTCGCCGCACGGTACGACGTCAAGGGCGGGAGCCCCGGGGGCGAGGGCTCGTATGAGGGCGTGGTCACGGTGAAACAGACCGGCGACGCGACCTATCAGGTGGTCTGGACCATCGGACCGGACAAGTTCGTCGGAACCGGCATCGGGGGCCCGGAAGGTCTCGCGGTCGGCTACAAGTCCGGCTCGAACACCGGCATCGCGATCTACAGCGTCGAAAAGGGCGGCAAGGTCGAAGGTTACTGGACCTACGCCGGGGGCAAGCAGGTCGGCACGGAGACGTGGACGCCGCGTTGATCGTCCGCGCGACCTGAGTCAGAGGCGGCGCCGCTCGGGGCCGCCTCTGACTTGAACGTTGCTAGACCGCGCTGACGGAGTCGAAGCGGCGACGCACGCCGTCCACCCGCCCCGCCTCGATGCGCACCGTCACCTGCACCGCGCCGTCCTCGGCGATCTTGCGGTCCATCACGTCGCCGTGCCGGTGCAGCCAGTTCTCGCCCGCGCCGTCGTCGGCCGGGATCGTCACCACCACAGTCTCGCGCCGCGCCGACAGCCGCTCCTCGACCGCGGCGAGCAGGGCGTCCTCGCCCTCCCCGGTCAGCGCCGAGACCAGAACCGGCC
>NZ_JBJKEX010000262.1:0-4306 GCF_045505405.1 Hansschlegelia beijingensis
CCTCGGCGGTGGCCACGATCGCGCGGGCGAGGTCGTCGCCGGCGCTGCGCGCGCCGAACCGGACAAGGCCGAGCGCGCCCGCGAACAAGGCGAATACGCCGATCACCGACAGCACAGCGAGCAGCGCGAGAATCCAGGGCTGCGCGGCGTCGCCCTTCAGGAAGGAGATCGCAAGCCCGGCGCCCACCAGGGCCGCCGCCACGAGCAGCACGAGTCCGACGGAGCCCGACCGGCTGCGATCGATCGGAGGCTCGGCGGCCATGCGGTCTTCCTCGGCGATGCTGCTCATCGGGCCTCGTGGGTCGGCGCGCCGCGATTCGTCCTGCGCCGGCCGAACCGCGCGACCATGAGGCGGCCCGGCGCAGGATTCAACAAGGAGGCGCTGAACCGCCCGGCGCTCATCGCGCGCCCTTCCGGCGCATGACGAAGCCGATGACCTCGGCGACCGCCTTGTAGTGTTCAGCCGGGATCTCCTTGTCGACCTCGATCGCGGCGTGCAGCGAGCGGGCGAGCGGCGGGTTCTCGATCACCGCCACGCCGGCCTCCTCCGCGACCTTCCTGATCCGGAGGGCGACCGCGTCGACGCCCTTGGCGACGCAGAGCGGCGCGTTCATGCCCGGCTCGTATTTCAGCGCGACGGCGTAGTGGGTCGGGTTGGCGATCACCACGGTCGCCTTCGGCACCGCCGCCATCATGCGCTTCCTGGAGCGCTGGGCGCGGATCGAGCGGATGCGCGCCTTGATGTGGGGGTCGCCCTCCTGCTGCTTATGCTCGTCGCGCACCTCCTGGAGCGTCATCTTCAGGCGCTCGCGCCAGCGCCGCCGCTGCCAGAGATAGTCGGCGAGCGCGATGACGGCGAAGACCGCGACCGACGACACCAGGACCTTCAGCGACAGCGTTTTCAGCACCGGCAGCAGGCCGGCCACGTCGCCCTGCACGAGCGAGGCGACGCGAGCGCGCTCCGGCCAGACGACGGAGGAGATCACCGCCCCGACGATTCCGATCTTGAGCAGGCCCTTCAGGAAGTTCGCGAGGCTCTCGGCCGAGAACAGGCGCTTGAACCCGGAGGCCGGCGAGATCTTCGAGAACTTCGGGGCGAGCGGCTCCGTGGTGACCTGGAAGGGATGCTGGATGAGATTGCCCGCGATGGCGGCGAGCGCCAGCAGCACCATCGGCAGCCCGACCGCGGCCGCGATGGCGAAGCCGAGGCCGCCCGCCATGGCGCGAAGCGACGCGCCGTCCATCGCGAAGCGCTGCGGCTCCGCCAGAAACCGGGTCAGCATGTCGCCGAGCGACGACGTGGCGCCGTCGCCGAAGATCGACAGGGCGAGCGTCGTCGCCGCGAGGCCGAACCAGACGTTGAGCTCCTGGCTCTTGGCGACGTCCCCGCGCTTGAGCGCGTCCTCGATCTTCTTGCGGGTCGGTTCTTCTGTCTTTTCGCCGCCCTCGTCGTTCTCCGCCATCCGGTCAGCCTCCGGTCAGCATGCGGAGCGTCGCCGCGACGTCTCCGATGAAGACGTCCATCAGCACGCCGATGACGAGCGCCAGCAGCGCGAAGCCGGCGATCAGCGACAGGGGCGCGGCGATGAAGAACACCTGAAGCTGCGGCATCAGGCGCGACAGCACGCCAAGACCCAGGTTGAAGATCAGGCCGAAGACGAGGAATGGCGCGGAGAGCTGCACGCCGATCCGGAACGCGGCCTCGACCGCGCCCACCGCGAGGCGCGCGGCGTCGCCCGTTCCCGGGAACGCGCCCGGCCTGAACGCGTCGTAGCTTGCCGCGATCGCTCCGATCGCCAGGTGGTGCAGGTTGGTCGCGAAGATCAGCGTCACGCCGACGAGGGTGAGGAAGGTGCCGACGATCGCGCTCTGCTGGCCCTGCGTCGGATCGACCGTCATGACGAAGCCGAGGCCGAGCTGGTTCGCGATCACGTTGCCGGCGACCGAGAGTGACGACATCACGAGCCGGCCGACCATGCCGAGCGCGAGGCCGATCGCGATCTCCGAAAGCGCCAGCCCGACCAGCGCCGCAGCGTCCCCGGCGTCGACCGTGTAGAGCGGCCGCGCGAACGGCCAGAACACGAGCGCAAGCATGACCGCGACGGTGAGCCGGAAGCGCGGCGAGACGTTCTCCTCGCCGAGCGCCGGGAGAAGCATCACCAGCGCCCCCACCCGCGCCAGGATGAGCACGAAGGCCGCCACCTCATTGGGCAGGAAATCGAAGGTCATCGGTCGCCCGCGCGGCTCACCCGCCGGAGACGATCCTGCCCGCGATTCGCGCCATATGTCCCGCCAGGGCGTCCCCCATGAAGGGCAGCCCGATCAGCAGGGCTGCGAACAGCGCCAGGATCTTCGGCACGAAAACCAGCGTCATCTCCTGGATCTGGGTCAGCGCCTGGACCAGCGACACCACGACGCCGACCAGCAGCGTCACCGCCATCAGCGGCCCGCCCACCTTGAGGATCGTCCACAGCCCGTCGCGGGCGACGTCGAGCACTTCGGCTCCGTTCATGATCCTGACCGCGCTTTCCGGGGATCGCCTGCCGACTCGGCGTCAGATCGGCATCCGCATGATCTCTTCATAAGCGGCGATCACCTTGTCGCGCACGCTCACCAGCGTGTTGAGCGCCAGTTCGCTCTCCGCCACCGCGGTGACGACGTCGACCACGTCGGCCTTTCCGGCGACCGCCTGCATCGCCTTCGCCTCGGCGTCACGGCCCTGCTCGGCCATGCCGGACAACGATTTCTCCAGCAGTTCGCCAAAGCCCCCGCCCTTCGGCTGCGCGACGGGCGCGGCGCCGCCGGCCGCCTGGCCGACAAGGCTCGCGATGTTGGCGTAGGCGCCGGCGACGGAGGCGGGACTGGTCATCTGGGGTCTCCCGATCAGGCGCGCAGGATGTCGAGCGTGCGGACGATCATCTTCCGCGCCGCGCCCACCATGTTCAGATTGGCCTGGTAGCTCCGCTGCGCCTCGCGCATGTCCATCTGCTCGATCAGCGAGTCCACGTTCGGCAGCCGCACGTCGCCATTGGCGTCGGCCAGGGGGTTGCCCGGCTCATGCTTAACGCGAAAGTCGCTGCGGTCCCGCTCGACACGGCCGAGGCGAACGACCTGGGCGGACAGCTCGTCATCGAAAGAGGATTTGAGCGTCGGCACCTTGCGGCGATAGGGGTCCTCGCCCGGCGCCTTCGCGGCCGAATCGGCGTTGGCGAGGTTCTCGGCGATGATCCGCATCCGGCCGGCCTGCGCCTTGAGGCCGGCCGCGGCGACTCCGATGGCGCGCGCGAGGTCCATGGCGCGCCTCAGGCCCTGCCGAGCGCGGCGCGCAGCACGCCGAGGCTCTTCTGGTAAAGCATCGCGGCCATCTGGTGGTCCATCTGGTTCTGCGCAGCCTTGGTCATCTGCTCCTCGAGCACCACCGTGTTGCCGTCCGGCGTGCGTTCGAAGCCGTCGCCGATCTTGGTCGCGCCGCCCGGCGCCGAAGCCAGCGAGAGATGACGGGCGTTGGTCTGCAGCGGGCCGACAGAAGAAGCTGACGCCTCGACGGACTTCAGGTCGTGCGCCTGGAAGCCGGGCGTCGCGGCGTTGGCGACGTTCTCCGCCAACACCCGCTGGCGCGCCTCCTGCCAACGCATCTTGGTCTTGAGGGCCGACAGCAGCGGCAACTCGACAAGACCAGCCATACGGCTTCTCCCGAGGCGCAAGGAACGCCGCGCCAGAGCGGCGGCGCCGGCCCGATTCGATTTTCGCGGATTGCGCGTCCGCCCGGCAAAATCTGCCGCCCCCATGGTTAACGGGCGGTTAAGAACGTTAAGTTTCCGTTCACCTTGCGGGTGACTTTGGCTATGACGAACAGCCGGGTCGCGCTCGTGTGAACGAACGTGCTCGACGGCCGCGCCGTTGCGGAGGTCCGGGCAGCCGGGATCCGCGAAGTTTTCGAGATTGAGGTGAGACCGCGTGTTCGACCAGTTCCTCGGCGACGTCCCGACCCCTCTCAAGTTCATCCTGGCCTTCGCGGTCGTCATTCTGCTCGTCGTGCTCGCCGCCTGGCTGATGCGACGCTTCAGCGGTCAGGGGCTGTCCGGCGGCATGGGCTCGTCCGGCCGCTCGCGCCAGCCACGGCTCGGCGTGCTGGACGTGCTGGCGATCGACGGCCGCCGCCGGCTGGTGATCGTGCGTCGCGACAATGTCGAGCATCTGGTGATGATCGGTGAAGGCGAGCAGCAGGAACACGATGGCGCCGGCCGTGAAGGTCAGGGACATCAGGTTGAGGCGAACGAAGGAACGCCGCTCATGTTCGTCATAG
>NZ_JBJKEX010000263.1:0-4305 GCF_045505405.1 Hansschlegelia beijingensis
ACGTCCGCCCGCGCGTCGCCCGCCAGCCGGGGCCGTCCGGGAGGCGGCGGGTTGGCGGCGGCGTAATAGGAGGCGGCGGGCGGGAAGGCGGTCACCGGACGTCCCGCCGTCAGACGTTCAGCAGCAGATATTCCCGCTCCCAGGGGCTGATCACGCGCATGAAGGTCTCGAACTCGGCGCGCTTGATGGCCGCGAAGGTCTGCACGAAGGTCCGGCCGAACACCGATTGCAGCGGCCCGCAGTCCTCGAAGGCCGAGACCGCCTCCAGCAGACCGCGCGGCAGGTCGTAGTCGAGGCCGTAGGCCGATCCGTCGATCGGCTCGGAAGGCGTCAGGCCCTCCACCATCCCGAGATAGCCGCAGGCGAGCGTCGCGGCGATCGCGAGATACGGGTTGGCGTCCGACGACGGCACCCGGTTCTCGACGCGCCGCGCCTCCGGCCCCGAGGGCGGCACGCGGATCCCGGTGGTGCGGTTGTCGTAGCCCCATTGCACGTTGATCGGCGCGGAGGAATGCCGCGTCAGCCGCCGGTAGGAGTTCACGTACGGCGCGAGCAGCGTCATCACGGTCGGCATGTATTTCTGGGTGCCGGCCAGAAAGGCGAAGAACTCCGGCGACGGCTTGCCCTGGTCGTCCGAGAAGATGTTGCGCCCGGTCTTGGCGTCGCGCACCGACTGGTGGATGTGCATGGCCGAGCCGGGCTGGTTAGCGATCGGCTTCGCCATGAAGGTCGCGTACATCGAGTGCTTCAGCGCGGCCTCGCGGATGGTGCGCTTGAACAGGAACACCTGGTCGGCGAGCGCGAGCGGCGCGCCATGACGCAGGTTGATCTCCATCTGCGCCGCGCCCTCCTCGTGGATGAGCGTGTCGATCTCGAGCCCCTGCGCCTCCGAGAAGTCGTAGATGTCCTCGAACAGCTCGTCGAACTCGTTGACCGCCGAGATCGAGTAGGACTGCCGCCCGGTCTCGGGCCGGCCGGAGCGGCCGATCGGCGGCTCGAGCGGGTAGTCCGGGTCGGTGTTCGGCTTGACGAGGTAGAACTCGATCTCCGGGGCCACCACGGGCGACCAGCCCTTGTTCTCGAACAGATCCGACACCCGCCGCAGCAGCGCGCGCGGCGAGACCTCGACGGGCCGGCCGTCCCGGTGGAAGGCGTCGTGGATGATCTGCCCCGTCGGATCGGACGCCCAGGGCACCACCGAAAGGGTGGAGAAATCCGGCTGGAGCACGAGGTCGCTGTCCGCCGGGTCGCCGCCGCCCGGCGCGTCCTCGTCGGCGTAGCCGCCCGCGATGGTCTGGTGGAAGATCGACGACGGCATGTTCATCGTCGGCGACTGGAAGAACTTCTGCGCCGGCATGATCTTGCCGCGGGCTACCCCGGCCTGGTCGGGCACGAGGCATTCGAGCTCCTCGATGCCGCGCTCCGCGACCCAGTCACGCGCCGCCGCGGCGTCGGCGGCTCCGCGGCGATCGGCGATGGCCTCCCGCAGCTCGGCGCGCTTTTTCTTGCTCATCTCGTGACTTCCGAACGTCAACCGTCCAACCCGCAACGGCGGAGCGGCGGCGACCCGAACCGGGCAGCGGCGAGGCCGCCGGCGGGAGGCCGTGGCCGTGCTGCGTTGAGGGCGGCTCCCGGATCGGGTCGGGAAGGAAGGCTGAGCCGCCCCGCGGCGGTCGAGCCGCCGGACGCCGGCGAACCGGCGCAGGCCGGAGCCTGCCCGACCGTCGGCGCCAAATCAATCCGTCGACGCGGTTGCACTGGCGCGGAAATGGGCCCGCAAATCGGTTGTGCGCCCTGACGCGCGAGGCTAGCCTTTTGGGGTCTTGCCCTCGCGACGGTCGGGGGAGTCAGGGGATCTCGCGTAATGACGATCAGAGGATTGGTGGGCGCCTGCCTGGCCGCTTTCGGCCTCGCGAGCGGCGCGGTCGGGGGCGCGCTGGCGGCTGGCAAGGAAGTCAGGATCTACAACTGGTCGGACTATATCGACCCTCAGATCCTGAAGGACTTCGAGGCCGAGACCGGCATCAAGGTCGTCTACGACGTCTTCGACTCGAATGAGATTCTCGAGACGAAGCTCCTGACCGGCAAGACCGGTTACGACCTCGTGGTTCCGAGCGCCACCTTCCTGTCGCGGCAGATCAAGGCTGGCGTGTTCCAGAAGCTCGACAAGTCGAAGCTGCCCAACCTGGCCAACGCCTGGCCTGAGATCTATCAGCGGGTCGCCAAGTACGATCCCGACAACGCCTATTCGATCAACTACATGTGGGGCACCACCGGCATCGGCTACAATGTCGACAAGGTGAAGAAGGCGTTTCCGGACGCTCCGCTCGACAGTTGGAGCCTGATCTACGATCCGGCCAATCTGCAGAAGCTGTCCAAGTGCGGCGTCATGCTGCTCGACAGCCCTGAAGACCTGCTCCCGTCGGTGCTCACCTATCTGGGCCTGCCGCCGGACTGGTCGGACGTGAAGAACGTCCAGAAGGCCGCCGATCATCTGGCGAAGCTCAAGCCCTACATCACCAAGTTCCACTCCTCCGAGTACATCAACGCGCTCGCGAACGGGAACGTGTGCGTCGCGGTCGGCTATTCGGGCGACATCTTCCAGGCCAAGAGCCGCGCCGCCGAGGCCGACAAGGGCGTGAAGGTCGAGTATTCGCTCCCGAAGGAAGGCGCGCAGCTCTGGTTCGACCAGATGGCCATGCCGGCCGACGCGCCCCACCCGGAGGAGGCGCACGCCTTCATGAACTACATGCTGAAGCCGGAGGTCGCCGCCAAAGCGTCAAACTTCGTGCAATACGCCAACGGTAACCTGAAGTCGCAGGAGTTCCTCGACGCGGAGGTCAAGGACAACCCGTCGATCTATCCGACCCAGGAGGTGTTCGCGCGGCTCTACACCGTGCCGACCATCGAGGATCCGAAGATCCAGCGCGCTCTCACCCGGGCTTGGACCAAGGCCAAGAGCGGGAAGTGAATTGATCGTCGCTTCCTTCCGGACGGCGCCTCGGCGTCGTCCGGGCTGCTTCAGACCTTTCTTCCGGACGCGTTCATGGCGCTGAAGCCCGCCCAGAAAGCTCTCGGCCCGATCCGGCGCTCCTTCGCGCCCTGGCTCGATCCCAGCGCTGTCCCGCTGATCCGTTTCGAGAACGTCGTGAAGCGCTTCGGCGACTTCACGGCGGTCGACGACGTCTCGCTCGACATCCACGAGCGCGAGTTCTTCGCCCTGCTCGGGCCGTCGGGCTGCGGCAAGACGACACTGATGCGGATGCTCGCGGGCTTCGAGGCCCCGAGTTCGGGCCGCATCACGCTCGCCGGCCGGGACCTCGCGGGCGTGCCCCCATATCGGCGGCCCGTGAACATGATGTTCCAGTCCTACGCTCTGTTTCCCCACATGACGGTCGCGCAGAACATCGCGTTCGGGCTGAAGCAGGACGGCATGCCGAAGCCCGAGATGGAGGCGCGCGTCACCGAGATGCTGCGGCTCGTGAAGCTCGAGCCGTTCGCCAGCCGCAAGCCGCACCAGCTTTCCGGCGGCCAGCGCCAGCGCGTCGCGCTCGCCCGCTCGCTGGCCAAGAAGCCCAAGGTGCTGCTGCTCGACGAACCGCTCGGCGCGCTCGACAAGAAGCTGCGCGAGGAGACCCAGTTCGAGCTGATGGATCTGCAGCAGGATCTCGGACTGACCTTCCTGATCGTCACCCACGATCAGGAGGAGGCGATGACGGTCGCCGACCGCATCGCGGTGATGAACCACGGCAAGCTCGTCCAGGTCGCCACGCCGGGCGAGATCTACGAGCAGCCGAATTGCCGCTACGTCGCGGACTTCATCGGCGACATCAACCTGTTCGAGGGAGCCGTGACGAGCGCCCAGGGCGGCGTCGTCCGGCTGAAATCGCCGGAAGCGGGCGCGGAGTTCGTCACCGCGAGCGAGGCCGCGCTCCAGCCCGGCGCTGAGGTCGCGCTCGCGGTCCGGCCGGAGAAGATGAGGGTGTCGCTGGAGCCGCCGCCGGCGGAGGCGACGAACCCGCTCAGGGGAGAGGTCTGGGACATCGCCTATCTGGGCGACTGGACCGTCCTGCTGATCAAGGTCGAGGGCACGGAGAAGATCGTGCGCGTCAGCCGCGCCAACGTCACGCGCAGCGAGGCGCGGCCGATCGGCTGGGACGACAAGGTGTTCCTGTGGTTCGCGCCGGACGCCGGCGTCCTGCTGAAGTCCTGAGCGCGGCCGTGAGGGCCGAACGGGCGGGAGGCTGACCGCGCCATGACCGACGTTCTCACGCCGGACCCGGAGGCGCCGCGGGCGGTCGCGGC
>NZ_JBJKEX010000264.1:0-4304 GCF_045505405.1 Hansschlegelia beijingensis
CCGATCTCCGGGCAGCGCCGAGAGCCACGCCCCCGCGATCGTCACCGCGCGGGGCTGAGCCTCAGCCGCCTTCGACGATGCGGCGCACCAGGATCAGGTCGGACGGCTTGTCGACGTCGACCGCGGCCGCGTCAGGCGGCCCAGCAGGTAGGAGAGGATCGCGCCCGGCCCGAGCCGCACCAGCATCTTCAGCGGCTTCTTGCGCAGCGCCTCGACTTCGCGCCAGCGCCGCACCGCCTCGACCGCGGTGGCGTCGCGCAGGAAGAACATGTTGCAGCCCGAGAAGGCGCCGTCCGCGAACCGCAGGAAGGTGCGCTTGGTGCCCGGAGTCGCGGCCATGACGTTCTCGGAGCGCGCCAGCCCGGCCGCCACCGTGGTCTGCGGCAGGTGGTCGAGGAAGTAGCCGACCCATTCGGGCTCGAGCAGCGCATGGTCGGCGGTCGTCACGAACAGCGGCGCGCCGAGCTTCTCGAGCGCGTCCGAGACGCTGGCGCTCAGCGTCTGCCCCGAGCGCAGCACCTCGACGTCCGGCCGCGTGACGAGCTCCGGCCGGTCGATCGACACCACGATGCGGTCGATCCGGCCGCTCGCCCGCAGGGCGTCGACGACCCGGTCGAGCATCGCGACGCCGCCGATCGGGATCAGCGCCTTGTGGCTGACGCCGGCGAATTCCGCGAGCGGGTCGCCGCCGGGCCGGACGCCGGCGAGCACCAGGGCCGTGGTCACGCTGTGAGCTTCTTCGAGTAGACGCGGTAGGTCTTGTAGGCCTTGCCGCCGCCGAGCGCTTCGCCGATGTGGCGCATCGGCATGTTGCTCTCCAGAACCCAGGACATCTCCACCCACTTCACCTTCCGGGCGCGCCCCTCCTCGCGGAACTTCTTGAAGATGTGGAGCGGCATCGTCTTGCCCAGGAAGCTGCGGTGGTATTCGCGCCGCACGCCCATCAGGGCGACGCGGCCGGACCTGTAGGTCCGCCGCTTCAGCCGCCACAGCAGCTTGGCCCAGCCGAACGGCAGCAGCTCGCCGTCGAGGTCGCGGATGATCTCGTTCAGGTTCGGCAGCGCCACCCCGAAGGCGGCAGGCTTGCCGGACATCTCCACGATCCAGACAAGCCGCTCGTCGATCAGCAGCTTGAGCGACTTGGCGAGGTGTTCGAGTTCGTCCTCGCCGAGCGGCACGAAGCCCCAATTGTCCGCCCAGGCGTCGTTGAAGATGTCGATGATGGCCCGCAGCTCGTCGTCGTAGCGGCTCCAGTCCATGTGCCGGACCGTGAGCTCCGGCGGCGTGGGGCGCGCCAGGATGCGCTCCACGGCGGGCGGGAACGGCGTGTCGACGTCGTGCAGATAGGCGTAGAGGTCCATCGCCTTGGCGTAGCCCTCGGCCTCCACGCGCGGCCCCACATAGGGCAGGTCGTGCGGCATCAGCAGCATCGGCGGCGTGTCGAAGCCGTCGACCAGCAGGCCGGATTCCTCGTTGATGCTGAGGTTGAACGGGCCCTGGATCTCGGCCTTGCCGCGCGCGCGGTGAAACGCCTCCACCTCCCGGAACAGGGCGCTGAAGACGGCCGGGTCGTCCTCCGCCGCGATCATCCCGAAATGGCCGACGTCGCCGGTGCGGCGGTCGGCCTGCGCGCTGATACGGCCGACCGGCCTCCCGTCGCGCCACGCCAGCCAGAAGGCCCAGTCCATGTAGTTGAACAGCGGGTTCTTCTTCGGCGAGAGCGCCTCGCGCCGCTCCATCTTGAGCGGCGCCACATAGGTCGGATCGTTGGCGTGCAGGCGGCCGGGCAGGGCGATGAACTGCTCGAAGTCGCGCTTCGAGACGACAGGGCGAACGTCGATCGAGCTCAATTCTTGGCCTCCGCCAGGCGCTTCACCGGTTGTGCCCTGGTCGCTCGCGACGGCCAGCCGCCGTCGATGCGGAAGATCCGGTAGGCGCCGTAGATCGCGAACACCACCAGCGCCGACCACGCGCCGATGGCGGGGCTGACGACGCCGGTCAGGGCGAGGGTCGTCAGCAACCCGTCGGAGAGCAGGAAGATCAGTCCGGCCGTCATGGCCAGGACGCCGCGCCGCCCGGTGCGGGCGTCGCGCCAGTTCACGAGCGCCGCCGGCATGGCGAGCAGCACCATCACGATGACGCCGAGGGGCCCCGCATACACCCGCTCGATGAGCGTCTGGTAGAACGGCAACGGCGCGTTGGGGGTCATCTCGCCGGCCAGAACCGCGCGCGCCGCCGCGAGCGAGACGCGGCTTTCGGGGGTCAGCGACGACAGCACGTCGTCGGGCGTGAGGCTCGTCTCCCACACCCCGTCGGCGGGGGTGCGCTCGTTGAAGTTCTCGCGCGTCCAGAGAACCCGCTCGGCGTCCTTGAGCGTCCATCTGCCGTTGCGGTAGCGCGCCTCCGCGGCGGTGGTGCGCGCGGTCACGATCTTGTTCTGGTCGCGGTCGTAGATGCGCACCGACCTCAGTCTTCTGCCGCGCTCGCTGACCCGGTCGAAGGAGACCACCGCGTCGCCGATCCGCAGCCATGTGGCCTTGGGGTTCTTCGACGCCTCGTCGGCCTGGCGGTCGATGCGCTGCGTGAGCAGGATCGCGAGGCGCGCCTCGGTGTGCGGCGCGACCACGTCGATCAGCGTCGACTGGAACAGCACCAGCGCAAGCGCGCCGGGCAGCATCGACAGGAACAGCTGGCTCGTGCTGCGCCCCGCCGACCGCATCGCCACGATCTCGCTGTTGCGGGCGAGCAGCAGCAGGACCAGCGTCGCCCCCACGAGGGCGCCGAGCGGCAGCGAGCGCGTCAGCAGCGTCGGCATCCTCAGCACGACGTAGCGCAGGATGCCGTAGAGGCCGTCGCCCTGGTCGAGGATGTCGCCGGCGTTGTCGACCAGATCGAGGATCTGCGCGATGAACGCCAGGATGAAGGTCGCGGTGAGCGCCATCCTGACGAGCGAGACGCTCAGATAGCGGGTGAGGCGCATCAGCTCTTGGCCGCCTGCAGCCGCGCGCCGAGGCGGCGCGTCACGCTTTCGATGATCCGTCTCACCCGGTCGAGCGCGCGCGACACGACGGTGTCGCCCGGCCGGTCCGTGCTGGTCCGGTAGAGCCAGAGCGCGAAGGCCACATAGACGAAGAACGGCGCCCAGCAATCGAGCGGCGCCCAGCCTCTGCCCTTGTGCGCGAAGGTCTGGCCGATCTGCAGCGCGTTGTGGAACAGCACCATCAGCACCGCCGAGGCGGCCGCGTTGCCGACCCGCGCGTTGCGGCGCATCGTCATGCTGAGCGGCACGATCAGCAGCGGCAGGAAGGGCAGCGACAGCGAGCGCGCCAGCCGCGAGTGGAACTCGGCCTGCAGTTCGTTCAGCGGCGAGGACGGCATCGGCGAGTTCATCTCGCTCCACAGCTCGCTCAGCGTGAGCTCGCGCTCATTGCCGCCGCGCGGCCGGAACGGCGGGGCCTGCAGGTCGAACTTCTTGTCGAGCACGAGCTCCTGGAAGCGCAGCGTGCTCGGCCGCGCCGCGCCGTAGTCGCGCACCACGACGCCGTTGTGCAGCTTGAGCTGGATCTGGGTCTTGTCCGGCGTCAGCTCGAGCGTGCCGGCGACCGAGGAGGTGACGACGTCCGCGCCCTGGTCGCGGTTCTGGATGAACACGCCCTTGAGCTGCCGGCCGGTCTTGTCGACCTCGTCGGCGGTGATCGTCAGCCCGTCCTTGACGCTGATGAAGGTGGCCGCGGGCGCATGCGCGCGCCAGGCGTAGGCGACGCTCGAATTGATGATGTCGCGATAGGCGTAGCGGCAATAGGGGGCGAGGTAGCCCACCACCAGGATGCTGAGCAGCGAGAGGATGCAGCCAAGCGCGACCAGCGGCCGCAGGACGGACTGGATCGACACACCGGAGGCGAGCATCGCCTCGAGCTCCGCCCCGAGGCTCAGCCGCGAGACGGCGCTGAAGATTCCGAGCGCGAAGCCCGCCGGCAGCGCGAAGCCGAGATAATGCGGGATCAGGTTGGTGGAGAGCGAGACCACCAGGATGATCGGCGCGCCGGCGGTCGCCAGCATGTCGACGAGGCGCAGCACCCGCTCGAGCAGCAGCGCCGTCAGCACGACGCCGAGCGACATCAGCATGGGCCGCAGCGTCAGGGCGAGAACGTAGCGATCGAGCAGGCGCAGCCGGAACCAGCCGCCGCTCGCGCGAGCGTCCGCCATCAGGCCATGATCGCCGAGGAGCTCACGCCCGAGCACGGCCAGATCGAGATCGTCGAGGCGGCGCTCACCGACAAGGAAGGCTTCGTGCGCCTCAAGGC
>NZ_JBJKEX010000265.1:0-4300 GCF_045505405.1 Hansschlegelia beijingensis
GGCCAGGATGGCGGCGCTCGGGATCATGGTCGCGAACCAGAGGCCCGGGAGCGACTGAAGTCCGGCGAGCCCCTGCCGCGCTCGATGCCCGTGCTGATCGACGCCGCTCCGGAGCCGCCTTCGCAAGCGAAGAGCGAGCCCAAGCAGGTCGCGCCGGCGTCCACCGTCGTCGTGGCTCCGGAAGAGACCAAGCCCCGCGGCGCGCGGCCGACGCAGGCTGTGTTTCCGCTCGCGCGTGCGCCGGACGATCCGGGTCCGAACGGCGCGGAAACCGGCGACGCCGCGAACAATGGCGGTTTTCCATCGTCCCGGCCGACCTACGGCGTCTGACGGGATGCAGCCAAGGCGGTTCCCGCCTTGCATTGCGGGCGGCGTTTCGCTAGAGGGAGCGCCGTCGCCGCAATAGCTCAGCTGGTAGAGCACGTCATTCGTAATGACGGGGTCGGGGGTTCGAGTCCCTCTTGCGGCACCATCTCCCCGGCCGATGCGTGCTTTCCGGCCGACACCACCTACATTGATACGGTTCGCGTGCGGCGCAGAGCGTCGACGCATCCCACAGCGGCTCAGCCGTCGGAGGTCCCCGTGCTCGAGAATCTCCGCAGGTTTCTCCACGATCTGGCGGGCGTGCCGGAGGCCGACAGTTTCGCGGTCGACGATTACCGCGTGGCCGCGGCGGCCCTGCTGATCAATCTGAGCGGCGTCGACGGTGTGGTGACGGACGCCGAGCGCAGCGCGCTCCACCAGAGCCTGAAGTCCCATTTTGGGCTCGACGAGGCCGAGACGGCCGAACTCATTGCGGCCGCTCGCAGCCGGGAGGCCGAGGCCGTCGACCTCTATGCCTTCACGAGCGTGCTCAGGCGGTCGCTGGACGCCGCAGGCCGCGCGCAGATCGTCGAGATGATGTGGGAGATCGTGTTCGCTGACGGCGCGGTGCACGAGATCGAAGACAACATCGTCTGGAGAGCGGCCGACCTCCTCGGCGTGTCGTCCAGAGAACGGATCGAGTTGAAGCGCCGCATAGCGGCCGGCGCACGGCCGCTGAAAGCCGAACACGGCTGACGCCCCGAAGCGGCACAGTCCATTTCGCAAAACGCGACGCCATTCGCAAAACGCGACGCCTTCTGGGAGGCCGTCGCCGGCCTCTCACCAGATGTGGAGGCTGCTGCGATCGCGCCGTCTATATCTTGCGCCAGTCACCCTCCATTAGGGTTGGCAAGCGGTTTGCGACGGTCTCAGCAGCCGGATCTGGTTCATGCGTACCGGCATCTGTTCGGGCGGGAGAGGGCGCTTCAGACCCCGGCGACCCTCTCCCGCGCCGATCGATCAGGGCTTCGGCCGGGCGCCGAAGATGGCGCTTCCGACCCGGACATGCGTCGCCCCGAGGGCGACCGCCTCCGCGAAATCCGAGCTCATCCCCATCGACAGGCCTTTGAGGCCGTTGCGTCGCGCGAGCTTGTCCAGCAACGCGAAGTGCGGGCCCGGCGCCTCGTCGACCGGAGGGATGCACATCAGCCCCTCGATCGTCAGTCCGTGCTCGTCCCGGCATGAGGCCAGGAAGGCGTCGACCTCCCGTGGGGCCACGCCGGCCTTCTGGGGCTCCTCGCCGGTGTTGACCTGAACGAACAGTCGCGGGCTGCGGCCCTGCGCCCGCATCTCGCTGGCCAGGGCCTGCGCGATCTTCGGCCGGTCGACGGTGTGGATGACGTCGAACAGGGCCACCGCCTCGTCGGCCTTGTTGGACTGCAGCGGACCGATCAGGTGGAGTTCGACGTCGGGGTAGCGCTCGCGCAGGGCCGGCCATTTGGCTTTCGCCTCCTGTACGCGGTTCTCGCCGAACGTCCGGTGGCCGGCCGCAAGCGCCGGCTCGATGTCTTCCGCCGGAAAGGTCTTCGACACGGCGACCAGCGTGACCTCGCCCTCCGCTCGCCCGGCGCTGCGCTCGGCGCGGCGAATGGCCTTCAGCGTCGCCGCCAGGCGGGACGGAACGTCGTCGGTCGGCTCTGTGGTGCTCACGCGCGGCTCATCTCCATGTCGAGGGTGGCGCATAAGCCGCAACGCGGCGGCGCTCAAGCGCGCAGGACCCTCTTCGGTTGACCGTTTCAATCGTTCGCGCCAAGGTCCGGCCGCTTCGCGACCGGCGATCGCCGCGGCGCGCTCACCCTTCAGGATGCCTGGCGTAACCTATGACGACGGAGCGCTACAACGCGCGCGAGGCCGAGCCCCGGTGGCAGGCCCGGTGGGACGAGCGAAAGCTCTTCCAGACCAATGAGGCCGACGGCCGGCCGACCTACTACGTGCTCGAGATGTTCCCTTATCCGTCCGGGCGCATCCATATGGGGCACGTCCGCAATTACGCGATGGGCGACGTCGTCGCGCGCTACAAGCGCGCCAAGGGCTTCGACGTTCTCCATCCGATGGGCTGGGACGCGTTCGGCCTGCCGGCTGAGAACGCCGCCATCGAGCGGAAGGTCCACCCCAAGGCGTGGACCTACGAGAACATCGCGACCATGCGAAACCAGCTCAAGTCGATCGGGCTGTCGCTCGACTGGAGCCGCGAGATCGCGACCTGCGACCCGGAATATTACGCGCAGCAGCAGCGGCTGTTCCTGGATTTCCTGAAGGCTGGCCTCGCCTACCGGCGGAAGTCCAAGGTCAACTGGGACCCCGTCGACAACACCGTGCTGGCCAATGAGCAGGTGATCGACGGCCGCGGCTGGCGCTCGGGCGCGCTCGTCGAGCAGCGCGAACTGACGCAGTGGTTCCTCAAGATCACCGCTTTCTCCGAGGAGCTGCTGAGCGCCCTCGACGGCCTGCCGCGCTGGCCGGAGAAAGTCCGGACCATGCAGAAGAACTGGATCGGCCGCTCGGAAGGCATGCTGGTCCGCTGGGCGCTCGCCAACGCCCATGGCGACGGCGCGCTGAAGGAGGTCGAGGTCTATACGACCCGGCCGGACACGCTGTTCGGCGCGAGCTTCATCGCGGTCTCGGCCGACCATCCGCTCGCGGCGGCCTGCGCCGCCTGCGACCCGGAGCTCGCCGCCTTCGTGGAGGAGTGCCGGCGCGCCGGGACGAGCCTCGCCGCGCTCGAGACGGCGGAGAAGAAGGGCTACGACACCGGCCTTCGCGCCGCCCATCCGCTCGACCCCAGCTGGGAGCTGCCGGTCTACGTCGCCAACTTCGTGCTGATGGACTACGGCACGGGCGCGATCTTCGGATGCCCGGCGCACGATCAGCGCGACTATGATTTCGCGCGCGCCTACGGGCTTCCCATAAAGCCGGTCGTCGCTCCCGTCGGCGCCGACGCTGACGCCTTGATCGCGGACGCCGCCTATGACGGCGACGGCGTGCTGGTGAACTCGCGCTTCCTCGATGGGCTCGACGTCGCGGCCGCCAAGGAGGAGGTCGCCCGGAGGCTCGAGGCGGCGACGCTCGGCAACCGCCCGGTCGGAGAGCGCAAGGTCAACTGGCGCCTGCGCGACTGGGGGATCTCCCGGCAGCGCTACTGGGGCTGCCCGATCCCGATCATCCATTGCGAGGCGTGCGGGCCGCAGCCGGTCCCCGACGACCAGCTCCCGGTCCTGCTGCCGGAGGACGTCAGCTTCGATCAGCCGGGCAATCCGCTCGACCGCAACGAGGCGTGGCGCACCGTCTCCTGCCCGGCCTGCGGCGGCCCGGCGCGGCGCGAGACCGACACCATGGACACCTTCGTGGACTCGTCCTGGTATTACGCGCGGTTCACGTCGCCGCGGGCCACGACCCCGACCGAGAGGGCGGTCGCGGACCGCTGGCTCCCGGTTGACCAGTATATCGGCGGCGTCGAGCACGCGATCCTGCACCTGCTCTATTCCCGCTTCTTCACGCGCGCGATGAAGATGACCGGGCATCTCGGCATCGACGAGCCGTTCGCCGGCCTGTTCACGCAGGGGATGGTCGTTCACGAGACCTATCGGGACGCTTCCGGACAGTGGGTCGCGCCGTCGGAAATCGCGATCAACGAGGCCGACGGTCAGCGCCGCGCGGCGCGCCTCTCGAACGGCGACCCGATCGAGATCGGGCCGATCGAGAAGATGTCGAAGTCGAAGAAGAACACCGTCGACCCCAACGACATCATCGAGACCTACGGGGCCGACACCGCGCGCTGGTTCATGCTGTCCGACAGCCCGCCCGAGCGCGACGTGATCTGGACCGAGGCGGGCGTCGAAGGCGCGAGCCGCTTCGTCCAGCGCGTGTGGCGCCTGGTGGGTGGTCCACGATCTCGTGGGAAGCGATGCCGGGGAGCGCGCGGCGATAGTAGGGCGCG
>NZ_JBJKEX010000266.1:0-4300 GCF_045505405.1 Hansschlegelia beijingensis
AGGAAAAGCTGCGCCTTCTCGCGGAGCGCATCAAGTCGCACTCGAGCGCCGCCGTCGCGGGCTCGGGCAGCGCCCGGGACCAGTTCGATCTCGGCGTCGGCTTCATGCAGCGCCGGAATTACGACCAGGCGGAAGCCACCTTCCGGGACTTCCTGCGCAGCTATCCGAACGACGCCAAGGCGCCGGAGGCGCGCTACTGGCTCGGCGAGAGCCTCTACCAGCGCAGGAAATACACTGACGCGGCGGACAGCTTCTTCACGATCTACAAGGAGGCGCCGCAGTCCTCCAAGGCCCCCGAGAGCATGCTCAAGCTCGGCATGTCGCTGAACGGCATGGGCAAGAAGGAGGAGGCCTGCGCGACCATCGCGGAGGCCGGCCGCAAATATGCGCGCATCAAGGCCCAGTCCGACCGCGAGCTGAAGCGCATCTCCTGCTAGCCTGCGGCCCCGGCTGAAGGCGGCCGGAGCGGACCGGGCGATGCTTCGGAAGGTCGAGACTCCAGAGAAATCCCGACGCCCGATCGAGGCGGCCGAAGCCGAGGCGCTGTTCTCCGCGGCGTTCGGCGGGGTCTCGCATGTGCTGCTCGCCGTCTCGGGCGGCGCCGATTCCATCGGACCGCGTTCACGCTCGCGGCCATCGGCCCGGTGCGGCGGCTGACGCCGCCGGAACGACTCGCGGAGCGCCTCGGCGTCCGCGCGACGGCCGCCTGAGGAGCCCTGTGGTGGCCTTCTTCCGCACGCTTTCTGCGGTGGAGGCGGTTCCGACGCTCTCCGGGCGGGGCGTGTTCCTCCGCGTGCCGCAGATGATCGACTACCCGGCCTGGGCGGTGCTGCGGGACGAGAGCCGCGGCTTCCTGCAGCCGTGGGAGCCGACCTGGCCGCATGACGACGTGTCGCGCCTCGCCTACCGCAAGCGGCTCAAGCGCTACGTGCGCGAGCTCGAGCTCGACCAGGCCTACCCGTTCTTCGTGTTCCGGGAGGACGGCGAACTGGTCGGCGGCGTGACCGTCAGCCAGATCCGGCGCGGCGTCTCGCAGACCTGCTCGATCGGCTACTGGATGGGCCAGCGCCACGCCGGCAAGGGCCACATGACGGCCGCCGTCCGGGCGCTGACGCCGTTCGTGTTCGAGTCGCTGAAGCTGCGGCGGATTGAGGCGGCCTGCCTGCCGCGCAACGCCGCATCCATTCGGCTGCTAGAGCGCACGGGGTTCAAGCGGGAGGGATACGCCCGCGAGTATCTGTGCATTGCTGGACTTTGGCAGGATCACCTGCTCTACGCGCTTCTTCGCGGCGACGCCGTAGGCTAACGTGCCGCCGCTTCGCCGTGTTCGGCGTCACGCCGCCGGCTGCCGCCGCCTCGGGTCGACGACCGCCGCCAGCGGGCAATAGGGAGAGCTGAGGCGTTGCGTTTTTCCCGCGCCCTCCTTCAGGCGATCATTCTCGTCGCCGCGTTGATCGGCTGCGTCGCGCCTGCGGCGGCTCTGCAGACGCTGTCGGTGCGTCCGGACGACCAGGCGCTCGACCTGACCCAGGCGCTCGAGCGCCCGCAGGGCGAACCGGACCGCATCCAGGTCGCGACCGTCCCGGGGCCCGACGGCATCGCCCGGCGCATCGAGGTGCGATCCGAAAGGCCCGGCGACGGCCGCCAATGGGCGGTGTTCTCGCTGAAGAACGAAGGCGACGAGCAGATCGACCGGCTGCTGGTCTCGCCGCATTACCGCTTCGTGGGCTCCGGCGCCCTCTGGCCGGACCTCGGCGAGCAGCGGATCCAGGCCGTGACCGCGAGCCAGGGCTTCCGTCCGGACCGCCAGGAATCCGACGACGCCGACGTGTTCCTGCTCACGCTCGATCCGGGCGCGACCGTCACCTATGTGGTCGAGCTCAGTTCGCCCGAGCTGCTGCAGCTCACGCTGTGGGAGCCGGACGCCTACAAGGACAAGGTCAACTCCTTCGCGCTCTATCGCGGCATCCTGCTCGGGATCGGCGGCCTGCTCGCGCTGATCCTGACCATCCTGTTCGTGGTCAAGGGCAGCGTGATGTTCCCGGCGGCGGCCGCGCTCGCCTGGGCGGTGCTGTTCTATCTCGGGGTCGATTTCAGCTTCTGGCGGCGCGTCTTCGATCTCGCGCCCGAAGCCGAGCGCATCCTGCGCGCCGGCAGCGAGGCGACCTTCACGGCGACGCTGCTCGTGTTCCTGTTCGCCTATCTGAACCTCAACCGCTGGCACGTCCGCTACGTGCACATCATGGGCGGCTGGCTGGTGTTCCTCGTCGCGCTGGTGGCGCTCTCGGCCTATGACGCGCCGATCGCGGCCGGGATCGCGCGGCTTTCGCTGATCGCCGTTGCGGTCGCGGGCTTCGGGATCATCGTCTGGCTCGCCACCAAGGGCTACGACCGCGCGGTGATGCTGGCGCCGACCTGGCTGCTGCTGCTCGCCTGGGTGGCGGCCGCCGCCGTCGCGGTCGGCGGCGGGCTGGCGAACGAGCTCGTCGCGCCGGCGTTGGTCGGCGGCCTGGTGCTGATCGTCCTGCTGATCGGCTTCACGGTGATGCAGCACGCCTTCGCGGGCGGCGCGATCCTGCAGGGCAGCGTGTCGGACATCGAGCGCCGGGCGCTCGCCGTCACGGGCGCGGGCGACTACGTCTGGGACTGGGACGTCGAGGGCGACCGCATCTATGCGAGCCACGAGCTCGAAGGCGCGCTTGGCCTGCGCCGCGGGGCGCTCGAGACCTCGCCCGCCGAATGGCTCCAGCTGGTGCATCCGGGCGACCGGGACCGCTTCCGGGCGGCGCTCGACGCGCTGCTCGAGGAGCGGCGCGGGCGGCTGGTCGAGACCTTCCGTCTGCGCGGCGAGGACGGCCACTATCTCTGGTACTCGCTGCGGGCGCGGCCGGTCGTCGGCGCGGACGGCGAGGTGGTGCGCTGCGTCGGCACGCTGCTCGACGTCAACGCCGCCAAGACCACCGAGGAGCGCCTCCTGCAGAACGCGGTGCATGACGCGCTGACCGGCCTGCCGAACCGCGAGCTGTTCGTCGACCGGCTCGACGCCGCCCTGGGCTTCGCCCGCGCCAACCAGGCGCTGCGGCCGGTCGTGATGGTGCTCGACATCGACCGCTACAAGAAGATCAACGAGACCGTCGGGGTCACGACCGGCGACACCATCCTGATCACGGTGGTGCGGCGGCTCTCGCGCCTGCTGAAGCCGCAGGACACGCTTGCGCGCCTCGGCGGTGACCAGTTCGGCGTGCTGCTGCTGTCGGAGAGCGATCCGGCGGCGGCGCCGGCCTTCGCGGACACGCTGAAGCGCACGCTTCGCGCGCCGATCGCGTTCGGCGGCAAGGAGCTGTTCCTGACCGCCTCGATCGGCTTCGCGACCGCGGACGGGTCGCCCGAGGTCTCGGCCGAGGAGCTGGTCAAGAACGCCGAGGTCGCGATGTACCACGCCAAGCGTTTCGGCGGGGACCACATCGAGGCCTTCAGGCCCAACATGCGCGCCGCCACGACCGACCGGCTGCTGATCGCCGGCGAGCTCAACCGGGCGCTAGAGCGCAACGAGATCAAGGTCTTCTACCAGCCGATCGTGCGGCTCGACGACCGCAGCATCGCCGGCTTCGAGGCGCTGCTGCGCTGGGAGCACCCGCGTTACGGCCGCCGCCCGCCGTCCGAGTTCATCGCAATCGCGGAAGAGAGCGGGCTGATCGTCGACCTCGGCCTGTTCGCGCTCGACGAGGCCGCCCGCCAGCTCGCCCGCTGGCAGGAAGAGGTGCCGGGCGAGCCGCCGCTGTTCATGTCGGTCAACGTGTCGACCCGGCAGTTCCTGCGGCAGGATCTCGTTCAGGACATCAAGAACGTGCTGGCGCGCGCGGATCTGCCGCCCGGTTCGCTCAAGATCGAGCTGACCGAGGGCCACGTCATGGAGAACCCGGAGCACGCCGCGCAGATGCTGACGCGCCTGCGCGAGCTCGGGGCCGGGCTGTCGCTCGACGACTTCGGCACCGGCCATTCCAGCCTGGCCTATCTGCAGCGCTTCCCGTTCGACGTGCTGAAGATCGACAAGTCCTTCGTCCGGCCGCGCGGCGGCGGTCAGCGCCCGGTGATCCTGCAGTCGATCATCCGGCTCGCGCATGATCTCGGCATGGAGGTCGTCGCCGAAGGCGTCGAGACGGACTCCGACGCCGTGGAGCTGTTCCATCTCGGCTGCGAGTACGCGCAGGGCTACGCCTTCGGCGACGACCTCCATGCCGAGATCATGCGCGAGCCGGATGATCGACTGCAGGATCACCGGGCGCTGACCGCCGCCGCG
>NZ_JBJKEX010000267.1:0-4300 GCF_045505405.1 Hansschlegelia beijingensis
ATCTGCCGATGCTGCCGTTCCTCGACGAGATCGCGGGCTGGCGCGGCCGACGCGTCGCCGTGCTCGCGAGCGGGGATCCGCTCCTGTACGGGGTCGCGGCGACGCTGCTCGGGCGCTTCGAGCGGTCCGAGGTGACGGTGCTGCCCGCTGTATCGGCGTTCCAGCTGGCCTGCGCGGCGATGCTCTGGCCGGTGGCCGAGACCCAGCTCGTCTCGGCATGCGGCCGGCCGATCGAGACGCTTTCCTCCGCGCTGCACCACGGCGCCCGCATCGTGCTTTTCTCCGCCGACGGCTCGACGCCCTCCACGGCCGCGGCGTTGCTCACGGCGCAAGGCTATGGCGGCAGCCGGATGACGGTGCTGGAGCGGCTCGGATCGCCAGATGCCGCGGCCACGGCCATCACGGCGGGCGAGATGGAGGATCGGCGCTTCCAGGCGCTCAACACCGTCGCGATCGAAGCGGTCGCGGAGCCGGGGACGAGGGTTCTTCCAAGAACGCCCGGTCTGGCGGACGACGCCTTCGACAATGATGGCCAG
This sequence comes from Hansschlegelia beijingensis, assembly GCF_045505405.1. Classification (GTDB taxonomy): domain Bacteria; phylum Pseudomonadota; class Alphaproteobacteria; order Rhizobiales; family Methylopilaceae; genus Methylopila; species Methylopila beijingensis_A. Next base: position 537 of record NZ_JBJKEX010000267.1, read on the forward strand.
ATCACGCGACGCGAGATTCGAGCTGTCACGCTCGCCCGACTCGCCCCGATTCCGGGGGCGCTGCTCTGGGACATCGGCGCCGGCTCCGGCTCCATCGGCATCGAGTGGATGCGCGCGGCCGCGGGTGCGCGGGCCATCGGCCTCGAACCCCGTCCGGACCGGGCGGCGCGCGCGAGAGAGAACGCGCGCCGGCTGGGCGCGCCGGGCCTGGAGATCCGCGAGCAGCGGGCGCCCGAAGGACTTGAGGACCTGCCGGCGCCCGACGCCGTCTTTCTCGGCGGAGGCGCAGGCGCGGAGGAGGTGATCGAGATCTGCTGGGAAGCCCTCAAGCCGGGAGGCCGGCTCGTCGCGAACGCCGTTACGCTCGAGACCGAGGCGCGCCTCGTCGCCGCACACCGCATGCTCGGCGGCGAACTGGTGCGGATCGAGGCGTCGTATGCGGGCGCGGTCGGCGGCATGACCGGATGGCGTCCGGCCATGCCGGTCACCCAGTTCGCCGCTGTGAAGCCGCGCTGACCATGACCGTCTACTTCATCGGCGCCGGACCCGGCGACCCGGACCTCATCACGGTGCGAGGGCGCGATCTCATCGCGCGTTGCCCGGTCTGCCTCTATGCCGGCTCGCTGGTGCCGGCGGCCGTCGTCGCCTGCGCGCCTGAGGGGTCACGAGTCCTGGACACCGCGGGGATGTCCCTCGACGAAATCGTCGCCGAATTGGAGGCTGCGCACGCAGCCGGGCTCGACGTCGCGCGGGTTCATTCCGGTGATCCGTCGATCTATGGCGCGACCGCCGAGCAGTTCGAGGCGCTGCGGGAGCGCGACATACCGTTCGAGATCGTGCCGGGAGTGCCGGCCTTCGCCGCCGCAGCGGCGCGGCTCGGCGTGGAGTTGACCGTTCCGGAGGTCGCGCAGACCATCATCCTGAGCCGCCTGTCCGGCCGCGCGTCGCGAATGCCGGAGACGGAAACTCTAGAAATCATAGCGGCATCGCGCGGAACCCTCGTGCTGCATCTCGCAGCCAGGCAGCTTCCGCGGATCGTCGAGGAGCTGACGCCGCTTTACGGTCCCGACTGTCCGGCTGCGCTGGTCGCCCGCGCGACCTGGCCGAACGAAGCCATCGCGCGCGGAACGCTGGGCACGATCGTCGCCGAAGCCGCTCCCCTAGGCGTCGAGCGCACGGCGCTCGTGATCGTCGGCCACGCGCTGAACGGCGTTTCTTCAACAAGGAGCGCCCTTTACGACGATGGATACGACCGGCATCTGAAGCCGCGCGAATAGCCGTCGCGAGCTTATCCGGCGCGCCCGACGATGTTCCCCTCGCGATCGATCGCCAGCACTTCGATCGCGACCTCCGAGCCCCTCAGCGCCGTTCTGGCCGCTTCGCGCGCCCTTTCTGCGACAGCGTCTCCGAGCCCCAGTTCGCGGCCGAGCCGCAGCGCGGCGAGCCCGGTCGGGGCGGCGGCTATGCTCGCGACGACGTCGCGGCCGGCGCCCCGTTCCTCCGCCAGCCGCGCGAGCCCGGCCAGGTCCACTTGGCTGCGTCCGGAGTGGAGGTCGAGCGCCCCTGCCGCGAGCTTGGACATCTTGGCGAACCCGCCCGCGATGGTGAGCTTCGGCACCGGATGGCTGCGCAGGTATTTGAGCAGCCCCCCGGCGAAGTCGCCCATGTCGATGATGGCGGTGTCCGGCAGGCTGTAGAGCCGCTTCAGGGCCGTCTCGGAGGTCGCCCCGACGCTCGCGCCGATATGCGGGTAGCCCGCCGCCCGCGCCACGTCGACGCCGCGATGGATCGAATGGATCCAGGCGGAGCAGGAATAAGGCACCACGACGCCCGTGGTGCCGAGCACCGAAAGCCCGCCTACGATGCCGAGCCGCGGGTTCCAGGTCTTGAGCGCCAGGGCCGCGCCGTCGCGGATCGAGATCTCGACCTCCGCGTCCCCTGTGGCGCCCTCGGCGGCCGCGACTTCGGCGATGGCCGCGCGCATCATCTCGCGCGGCGTCGGATTGATCGCCGGCTCGCCGGGCGGCAGCGGCAGTCCGGGAAGGGTCACTGTCCCCACGCCCTCGCCCGCGCGGAACACCACGCCGGTCCCGGGCGGCAGCAGTCGCACCCGCGACATGATCAGCGCGCCATGCGTCACGTCCGGATCGTCGCCTGCGTCCTTGATGACGCCCGCTCGCGCGTAGTCGACGCCCTGCTCTTCCATCGCGAGGGCGAAGGCCGGCTGCTCGCCGCGTGGCAGCGTGATCTGCACAGGGTCCGGGAAAGACCCTGTCAGGAGAGCCGTGTAGGCGGCCTTGGTCGCCGCGGTGGCGCAGGCGCCGGTCGTCCAGCCGCGGCGGAGCGGCCGGCCGTCGTCCGTCGGAGCGTCCAGCGGATCTTCCATCCCGGCACCCTACAGCGCCAGCGGCTCCTGCGTCTCTGTCGCCGGCGCGGCCTCGTAGACGCGGGGCGTGAACATCCAGGGCCGCCCGTCGGCGCGCGCGAACACACGGCTGCGGGACGACCCGACAAGCACGAGGGTGCGCATGTCGACGTCGTTCGGATCGAGCGTGCCGAGCGTGACGATCGTCAGGCTCTCGCCCTCCCGCCCGACGTTCCGGGCGAGCGCCACGACGGTCTCAGGGCCACGATGGAGCCTGAGCAAGTCGAGCGCCGCCTCGAACTGCGGCCGCCGGTCGCGTGACGTCGGATTGTAGAGGGCGAGCACGAAATCCGCGCGAGCTGCGGCCTCGAGCCTCTGCGCGATGATTTCCCACGGCTTGAGAAGGTTCGACAGCGAGATCACCGCGAAATCATGCCCGAGCGGCGCGCCGAGCCGGGCCGCGGCCGCCTGCATGGCCGAGACGCCGGGCGCGACCTCGACCGTGACGTTCGGCCAGCGCGCGGGCTCCGCGGCGAGCGCCTCCATGACGGCCGCCGCCATGCCGAAGATGCCGGCGTCGCCGGAGGAGACGACCGCAACTTCCCTGCCCTGTCCGGCGAGCACCAGCGCGGCCCGCGCTCGTTCGATCTCCACCCTGTTGTCGGAGCCATGCCGGCGTTGGCCGGGCCTCTCCGGGACCATGGCGAGATAGACCTCATAGCCGACGAGATCGCTGGCGCGGTCGAGCGCGGCTGCGGCTTCCGGGGTCAGCCAGTCGCGCTCGCCTGGACCCAACCCCACCACCGTGACGCGACCCAGCGCGCGCCCGAAGGTTTCTGGCGAGGGCGGCTCGGCGAACCGATGGATGCGCAGCCCCGGCTCACCATGAAGAAGCTCGCCCTGCTCGATTCGGGACTCGACAATGCGGAGGGGGATGCTTCGCTCCGCAAGCCGCTCCACGAACCTGTGGTGTATCGGCGCGCCTTCCGGGGCCGTGGCGAGCGCCAGCGCCTCCGGCGCGATCCCGAGCTTCGCAAGCGCTTCGTCGAGGCGCACGAGCGTGGCTTCGTCGGGTCTGTCGAATTCGGCCAGAACAACCTTCGGCCGGTAAAGCAGGCCGCCAGCCGGCGCCGCCGCGGCGGACGCGTCGACGCGCAACAGCACCTCTCCCTCGGCGTCGAGGGGCAGGTCGGAGTCTCTGATCCAGGGGGCCTCGCCCTCGAGCCGCGCCCGCTCTCCGGCAAGGAGACGCGCGGTCACGGCCTTCGCGTCCTCGGGATTGGCGAGGACATAGCCTTCTGGGGGCGCCTCCAGAATGACCCCGAAGCGCCGGGCGCCTGCGCCAGTGATCGCCGCCGCTCCGCCCAGCGCGTCCGCGAGCGACCGGGCGAGCGCGTCT
>NZ_JBJKEX010000268.1:0-4285 GCF_045505405.1 Hansschlegelia beijingensis
CTGGCAGACCATGCAGCGCAGCTCGGCGCTCGCCTTCGCGCTCCTCGCCGCGCCGGCCCTCGCGGTGAACCCGGGCGAGCAACTGCCTGACCCGGCCCAGGAGGCGCGGGCGCGGGAGATCAGCGCCGAGCTGCGCTGCATGGTCTGCCAGAACCAGTCGATCGACGATTCCGACGCTCCGCTCGCGAAGGATTTACGGTTGCTCGTCCGCGAGCGCATCAGGGCGGGCGACGACGACCGGCAAGTGCTGGCCTTCCTCACCGAGCGCTATGGCGAGTTCGTCCTGCTCCGCCCTCGGCTGCGGGGCGAGACGCTGCTGCTCTGGGGCTTCGCGCCCACGATCCTTGTTCTCGGCCTCGCCGGCTACGCCGTCTGGGCGTTCCGGGCGCGCCGCCGCACGGCCGCCGCGCAGGGTCTGACCGAGGAGGAGCGTGTCAGGGTGGAGGCGCTTCTGGCGCGCGAAGCCGGGCCGGGCGCCAAGGGCTGAGCCGCCGGCCCGGCGCCTTAACGAAATTTCACGCCGCAGTCAGACAGCCGTAAGGCCGAATACGTGAATCTCCGCATCAACCGCCCATATGGGGCTCAGGACCTTTCCGCCTGGAGATCACACGAATGACGATTGAACCCAGAAGGCCGTCGGATACCGGCAGCGGCTTCCTCGCACGGCGCCGCAGGACGGTCATCGCCTCGGCGCTGGCGCTCGGCGTCGCGGGCGCGCTCGGCGGGCAGGCGCTTACCTCTTATGTCGCGCCGGCTCGCGCCGACACCGCCTCCGCCATCCAGCCTCAGGCCGGCCCGGCTCTGCCGAGCTTCGCCGAGGTCGTGGACCGCGTTAAGCCCGCGGTCGTCAGCGTCCGCGTCAAGAACATCGCGACCGACGACGAGGCCAGCGCCGGCGGCATGCCCGGCGTGCCCGGGCTCGACCAGCTTCCCAACGATCATCCGCTGAAGAAGTTCTTCAGGGAGTTCGGCCAGGGCCAGGGCGGCAAGCCGCGGCAGCATCGCGGCATGGCGCAGGGCTCCGGCTTCTTCATCTCGTCCGACGGCTACGTGGTGACCAACAACCACGTCGTGCAGGGCGCCAAGGAAGTCGAGCTCAAGCCCGACGACGACACCACCTACAAGGCGAAGGTCGTCGGCACTGATCCGCGCACCGACCTGGCGCTGCTCAAGGTCGAGGGCGACAAGAAGGACTTCCCCTATGTGAAGTTCGCCAGCGACGGTCCCCGCGTCGGCGACTGGGTGATCGCGGTCGGCAATCCGTTCGGCCTCGGCGGTTCGGTCACGGCCGGCATCGTCTCGGCGCGCGGCCGCGACATCGGCGCGGGCCCGTATGACGACTTCCTGCAGATCGACGCGGCCGTGAACCGCGGCAACTCCGGCGGCCCGACCTTCAACCTCCGCGGCGAAGTCGTCGGCGTGAACACCGCGATCTACTCGCCGTCCGGCGGCAATGTCGGCATCGCGTTCTCGATCCCGTCGGAAGTCGCGACGAACATCGTCGAGAAGCTCAAGAACGGCGGCACCATCGCCCGCGGCTATATCGGCGTGCAGATCCAGCCGGTGACGGATGAGATCGCCGAGAGCCTCGGCCTGAAGAAGGCGCAGGGCGCGCTCGTCGCGGAAGCCCAGAAGGGCACCCCCGGCGAGCAGGCGGGCCTCAGGTCCGGCGACACCATCCTCAAGGTGGATGGCGAGGAGATCGGCAGCGCGCGCGACCTGTCGCGCAAGATCGCCTCGATGGATCCGGGCAAGGAGGTCACGCTCACCATCTGGCGCGACGGCAAGGAAGAGACCAAGACGCTCAAGCTGGGCACGCTGCCCGAAGAGCCCAAGCAGGCTGCGGCCGACCAGAGCGGCGACGACGACGCCTCCGGCTCCAAGGTCAAGCTCGGCATCGAGGTCACGCCGGCCAGCAAGATGGCGGGCGCGGGCGACCAGGGCCTGGTGGTCACCAATGTCGACGAGGACGGCGCCGCAGCGGGCAAGCTCGAGGCGGGCGACGTGATCCTGCGGGTCGGCGGCAAGGACGTGTCGAGCGTCTCTGACGTCACCTCCCAGCTCGACGCTGCGCAGAAGGAGGGCAAGAAGTCCGTGCTTCTGCTCATCAAGCGCAGCGACGCCACGCGCTTCGTGGCGATCGAGATCGGCAAGAGCTGAGGCTCTGCCGACAGGTCCCGCCCGGCCGACCCCCCGCGGCCGACGGGACCTGACTGCGAGCGGCGGACGGACTTCCCCCGCCCGTCCGCCGCTTCGCATTCGCGCCCCGGGCGGGTCGCTTCTCCCTCGCCCGCCCGGGGCGGCGCATTTCAGCAGCGACGCGCTTGCAGCCGGATCGCCTCCGCGCCATGACCAACTCCATGAAACTCCTGATCGTCGAAGACGACCGCGAAGCGGCGGCCTACGTCGTCAAGGCCCTGACCGAGGCCGGCCATGTGGCCGACCACGCGGCGGACGGGCTGGACGGCTACGCGCTCGCCACCGGGTCGAACTACGACGTGCTGGTGATCGACCGCATGTTGCCGAAGCTCGACGGCCTGTCGCTGATCGGGCGCCTGCGGGCCGAGGGGCTTAAGACTCCGGTGCTGATCCTCTCGGCGCTCGGCCAGGTGGACGATCGCGTCCAGGGCCTGCGGGCGGGCGGCGACGACTATCTGACCAAGCCCTACGCCTTCGCCGAACTGCTCGCCCGCGTTGAGGCGCTGTCGCGCCGCGGCGGACCGGCGGCGGCCGAAACCGTCTACCGGGTCGGCGATCTCGAACTCGACCGCCTGTCTCACACGGTGACGCGCGCCGGGCAGGACATCCCCCTCCAGCCGCGTGAATTCCGCCTTCTCGAATATCTGATGCGCAACGCCGGCCAGGTGGTCACGCGCACGATGCTTCTTGAGAATGTCTGGGATTATCATTTCGACCCCCAGACCAACGTGATCGACGTCCATGTCTCCCGCCTGCGCTCGAAGATCGACAAGGGCTTCGACAAGCAGCTGCTGCACACCGTGCGCGGCGCGGGCTACATGATCCGTGACGGCGCTCGGTAAGCTCCTCCGCACGACCGCATTCCGGCTGGCGCTCGCCTATCTGCTGGTGTTCGCGACGCTCTCGACCGTCGTGCTGGCCTATGTGGCCTGGCACGCCAACGCGCTGATCGCCGCCCAGCTGAACGCCACCGTCGACGCCGAGATCACGGGCCTCGCCGAGCAGTACCGGCAGGGCGGCATCCGCAAGCTGGTCGCGGTGGTGGACGAGCGCTCCAACCGCTCCTCGCAGGGCACGCTCTACCTGCTGACGACGTTCCAGGGCGACGTTCTGGCCGGCAACCTGCAAGCGATCCCCGGCGCCTCGCTGGCGGAGGCCGGCGAACGCGAGATTCCGTATCAGCGCGTCGGCGAGAACAGCGTCGCGCCCTATCCGGCGGTGGTGCGGGTGTTCGTGCTGCCGGGCGGCTACAGGCTGCTGGTCGGGCGGGACACCGAGGAGCGCGAGCGGCTCTCCGCGGTCATCGCCAACGCCGTGCAGTGGTCGCTCGGGCTGGTCGTGGTGTTCGGCCTCGCCGGCGGCGTGTTCGTCGCCCGCCGCGTCCTGAAGCGGCTCGACGCGATGACGGAGACGAGCCGGACCATCATGGCGGGCGACCTTTCGGGCCGGCTCGCCGTGACCGGGTCCGACGACGAGTTCGATCGCCTGGCGCAGGCCACCAACGCGATGCTGGACCGCATCAACGAGCTCATGGCCGGGCTCAAGGAGGTCTCGGACAACATCGCGCATGACCTCAAGACGCCGCTGACCCGCTTGCGCAACCGCGCCGAGGCGGCGCTGCGCGCCGCCCATGGCGATGACGAGTGGCAGGCCGCGATGGAGCAGATCATCTCGGATTCGGAGGGCATGATCCGGATCTTCGACGCGCTGCTGCTGATCGCCCGCGCCGAATCGGGCGGCGCCCGCGGGCAGATTTCCGAGGTCGACGTCGCGGAGGTCGCGCGCGGCGTGGTCGAGCTCTACGAGCCGCTCGCCGAGGAGCGGGGCGCGACCCTCACGGTCGACGCGCCCGCCAGCATCCGCGTGCTCGGCAACCGCGAGCTCATCGGACAGCTCGTGGCGAACCTTGTGGAGAACGCGCTCAATTATGGCGCGTCGGAGGGGCGGCCGGGCGAGGTGACGGTCTCGGCCTCGGCGAACGAGACGGAGGCGCGCATCGTGGTGGCGGATCGCGGGCCGGGCATTCCGCCGCAGGACCGGTCGCGCGCCATGGAGCGCTTCGTGCGGCTGGACACCAGCCGTTCGC
>NZ_JBJKEX010000269.1:0-4278 GCF_045505405.1 Hansschlegelia beijingensis
TGATGTTCATCGAGACTTCGCGCCGCAGGTCGCCCTCGACCATGTAGTCGCGATCACCCGGCGAAGCGCGTCGGGATCGAGCGCCGCGCCGCCCGCCGCAAGCCCCTCCATGCCGTTCGAGAACGCGAAGCCGCCGCTCGGAAAGGCCGCGTCCGCCTGCCAGATCGCGAGCAGCTGGCCGATCATGCGGCGAGATCGTCGCTGACGATCGAACTCGGAACGGTGCGGCCGGCGAGCAGCGGGTCGAGGCGCGCCAGATAGTCCTCGACCGGGCCTTCGAGCGCGACCAGCAGGTTCTCGCCCTCGAAGCGTACCCGCCAGTGCAGATTGCCGGCGTGGTAGCCGATCTCGATGGCGTCCGCGATGGAGCGCGGCTGCAGCCGCAGCCAGCGCTCGACCTCGGCCCGCAGCACGATGGCGCGCGCGTCCTCGAGCAGCAGAACCGCGCCGTCGAACAGCTTTTCCTCACGCGGCAGCGCGATGGCGAGCTCCTCGCCCGCCGGCGTCGTGAGACGCAGCCGGCGCCGCGCCATGTCGGCCGCCGGCAGGGTGACGGTCTCCACCCGTCCGTGGTGATCGAGATGATGGAGGCGGTCGTGGATGTGCGGGTCGGTGCGTTTGCCGACCAGCGTCTCGATCTTCAGCATGGCGCGCTCTGCAAGGGGGCGCGGCGTCCGGTCCGCCGCGCCCTAAGGATCAGCGGTGCGTGGTGGCGGCGGTCGGCAGGCCCTCGATCGGGCACTCGTCGACGCCCACCGTCGGCCGCGTCATGGCCTCGACCATCTCGCGCGTGCCCTCGGGGTCGGCGATCCAGCGCTTGTAGAAGTCGTAGGGGCAGCCCGCCGCGCCCTTGTCGCCGTCGCCGGAGTTGATCATGCCGGTGTAGCCGCGGTGCAGCAGCTTGAAGAGGTGGTTGTTGGACTGGCCGGTGCGGCGGTGGTCGCGGATCAGCGACATCGAGAGCTGGGCGTAGTTCACGCCATTCTCCTCGGTGCCGCATTCGCCGAGCGTGCGGCCGTCGAAGCCGACGATCGCCGAATGGCCGAAGTAGGAGTAGACGCCGTCGAACCCGGTGGCGTTCGCCACCGCTACATAGGTGTTGTTGGCCCAGGCCATCGCCTTGGCCATGGTGATCTGCTGCTCCTTAGCCGGGTACATGTAGCCCTGGCAGCGCACGATCAGCTCGGCGCCGCGCATTGCGCAGTCGCGCCAGATCTCCGGATAGTTGCCGTCGTCGCAGATGATCAGGCTGATCTTGAGGCCCTTGGGCCCCTCGGAGACATAGGTGCAGTCGCCCGGATACCATCCCTCGATCGGCACCCAGGGCATGATCTTGCGATACTTCTGAACGATCTCGCCCTGGTCGTTCATCAGGATCAGCGTGTTGTAGGGCGCCTTGTGGGGATGCTCCTCGTGGCGCTCGCCAGTCAGCGAGAACACGCCCCAGCACTTCGCGGTCCGGCACGCGTCGGCGAAGATCTCGGTCTCCTCGCCCGGGATCGCGGACGCGGTGTCGTACATCTCCTTGGAGTCGTACATGATCCCATGGGTCGAGTATTCGGGGAAGATCACCAGGTCCATTCCGGGCAGGCCGGCCTTCATGCCGACCACCATGTCGGCGATCTTCTTTGCGTTGTGCAGCACCTCCGCCTTGGTGTGCAGCCGGGGCATCTTGTAGTTCACCACCGCGACGCCGACGGTGTCGTTGCTCGAGCCGATATCGCCGTGGATCATCCTGGTCTCTCCTGTCGCTGACCGTCCGGAGGCGAAGGGCAGTGCGCGGATCATCGATCCCGCGCCTGTCCGGCCCCGGCGTCGGCATTTGAAAAGGTCAGCCGAAGTCGTGGCGCATCACGCGCGGCTCCGGCCAGGTTGTCTTCGACTGCGAAGCGCCTTCGACTGCCTTGTCGGAGGCGTAGAAACAAAAAAGCCCGCCAATTCCCAGGAAGGGAACTGTCGGGCTACATCGCCGCGCCGGATCAACAACCTTGGTGATCTGGCAGAAACGCCAATCGCCCGCTGGCGACGACGTCTAGGCGTCAGCTAAGCATCATCCGGACGGAAGTTCAAGAGCTCGCTCGCGCGGATGATGGCGGTCGCCATCTCCTCCATCGACACCCGTTTGGCCATCGCCTGGCGGCGGATCGAGCCATAGGCCTCCTCCTCGGAGAGGCCGTGGCTCGACATCAGGATGGCCTTGGCCTTCTGGATTTCCTGGATGCCGGTGAGCTTGCGCTCGAGCTTGCGCAGCCGCCGGGCCTGGGCGCGGCCCTCGCTCCAGAGGCTGCGCGCGAGCGCGATCTGGGTGAGCAGCCCGAACGGCTTGATCGGGCGCTCCACCACGGCGAGCGCGCCGCTCTCCAGCACCAGCGCGAGCGTCGACGGGTTCTCGTAGCCGACGATCGCGATGACGGTCGGGCTCTTGTCGGAGCGCGAGCGGAACAGCTTCTGCAGCGCGTCGCGGTCTTCCTGGTCCACCGACAGCAGCACGAGATCGGCGTTCTCCGCATAGGCTTCGGGGGCGGGCCATGCGGTCTCGACGAAGCAGCCGATGCGCTTCAGATGCTCGACGAGCTGCTGGCCTTCGGCGTCATTGGCGTGGATCACCTGGACGCGCAGGCCGCGGATGTCGCGAAGGATCTGGATGCTCATCGCGCCCCCCGCTCAGGAGGCCGGCGCTTCGACGAAGTCCGCGGACCAGTCGTCGAGGCTCTGCGTGACGCAATAGGGATCGGGCTTCAGCCGCACGCCGGGGTTCCAGATGATCTGGAACCTGCCTTGCGCGTCGAGCCGCGCGACGCGCGGCCAGACATAGGCGTGGTGGTTGTCGGGATCGATGCGCACCCGGCCCTGCGGGGCGTCGTATTCGATCTCGGTCGCCTCCGCGAGGACGCGCCGCGGGTCGTCGGTCCCCGCGCGGGCGAGCGCCGCGGCCGCGGGGTGCATCTGGAAATAGGCGGTCTCGGCGACGGACGGGATCGGCGCGTCCTCGCCGAAGCGGGCCCGGAAGGCGGCGGTGAAGCGCCGGGCGCGGGGCGTCGCCAGCGTGGCGAAGAAGGTCGCGGCCGAGATGTGGCCTTCGGCGACGCCGGGACGCATCTCGGCGATGTCGGCCTCGGAGGTCGTGAGGCTCGCGATCGGGATCGAGGGCGCGAAGCCGGCTTCCGCATAGGCCTCGTAGAACGGCGCGGTCGCCTGGCCGACGATGGTCGAGAACACCACGTCGGGGCTCGTCTTGCGGATCTTCTTGAGCGCGCGCTCGATGTCCTCGGCGCCGGCGTCGAGCGGAATGTACAGCTCATCCACTACCTTGCCGCGCGACTGAACGACGAAGTCGCTCATGATGCGGTTGATCTCGTAGGGGTAGACGTAGTTCGAGCCGACGAACAGCACCCGTTGGCCGTGCTTGGCCAGGATGTATTTGGCGAGCTGGAAGGCGTTCTGGTTGGGCGCCGCGCCGGTGTAGATCGTCTGCGGCGAATACTCGAAACCCTCGTAGAAGGTCGGGTAGAACAGCGCGCCGCGGAAGCCGTCGATCACCGGCAGCACCGCCTTGCGGACGCTCGACATGTAGCAGCCGAACAGCAGGCGCACGCCGTCCGCCTCGATCAGCCGCTCGGCGACCGCGCGGAACTGGCGGGGGCTGGAGGCGCCGTCATAGACGACAGGCGCGATCTCGCGGCCATGGACCCCGCCCGCCGCGTTGATCTCCTCGATCGCAAGCTGCGTCGCGTTGAGCTGCGTGCGCTCGACATTGGCGGTGACGCCGGTGGTCGAGAACAGCAGTCCGACGCGCCAGGGCTTCGAGGTCACGTGATGCTCCGAGGGGGCGGGCGGCGGCGGCGAACGCCGCCGGGCTTTGAGTCCGGGCGAGGCCGCCACACGCTAACGAGCCGCAGCCGCCGTTCAAGCGGCGGATTGTCCCGCGCCCGCAGGCCATAAAAAAAGCCCCGGCCGGAGCCGGGGCTTTTTTTGATTTCCGTGCGTGCGGGTGTCAGCCGTGAGAGCTCGCCTGGGCGTAGCCGCCGGTCGGCAGGAAGGACTGCGTCCTGAGCAGCATTACGGAGGAGCCGGCGAAGCGGTCCGTGTGGGCGCCGTGCGTCGGGTCGGAGCCGAAGCCGCCGACGAGCGCGGCGCTCGGCGCGATCATCAGAGTGGCCACATGGGCCTGGTCCGGATGGGTCATCGCCGGCAGGCGCTCGACCGGCACCGGGATGACCGCGACCCGCAGCGAGGCGGCGTCCACGCGAGCCGTGACCATGGCTTCCGCGCTCAGCG
>NZ_JBJKEX010000026.1:0-19871 GCF_045505405.1 Hansschlegelia beijingensis
ACGAACGCGACCGCGCGCTCGCGCGCGCCATCGCGGGCGTCACGCTGCGGCGCCTCGGAACGCTGCGAACGCTGGTGGCCGGCAAGCTCGAGAAGGGGCTCCCCAAGAAGGGCGGGCTGCTCGAGGCGATCCTGGTGACCGGCGCCGCGCAGGCGCTCTACATGCAGGTGCCGGCCCATACCGCCGTCGATCTCGCGGTCGCCACGGCGCGCGCCGATCCGGACGCCCGCCACTTCGCCGGCCTGGCCAATGCGGTGCTGCGAGGGATCGTGGCCGACGGTCCGCCGGCGGAGACGCCCGGCGCGGACGTGCCGGGCTGGCTCTATGCGCGGTGGACGCGCAACTACGGGCCGGAGGCCGCGGCGCGCATGGCCGAAAGCGTCGGGGCCGAACCGGCGCTCGACCTCTCGGTGAAGAGCGAGCCGGAGCAATGGGCGGCGCGCCTCGGCGGCGTCGCCCTGCCGACCGGCTCGGTCCGGCTCGTGGCGAGCGGTCTCGTCTCGGCGCTCGATGGGTTCTCGGAGGGCGCCTGGTGGGTCCAGGACGCAGCCGCCGCGCTGCCTGCGCGCCTGTTGGGCGACATCGAGGGCCTGAGAGTGATCGATCTCTGCGCTGCGCCGGGCGGCAAGACCGCCCAGCTCGCCGCCGCGGGCGCCGAGGTCGTGGCGGTCGACAAGTCGGCCGAACGGCTGATGCGGCTGTCGCAGAACCTGGCGAGGCTTGGCCTGTCGGCGGCGACCACGGTGGCGGACGCCGCCACGCTCTCGGCGGAGCCCGCCGACGCGGTCCTGCTCGACGCGCCCTGCAGCGCGACCGGCACCACCCGCCGCCATCCGGACGTCGGCTGGCTGAAGCGCGAGAGCGACATCGTCGGGCTGGCGCGCGTTCAGGCGCAGCTGCTGGACTCGGCCGTCCGGCTGGTGAAGCCGGGCGGGCTGCTGGTCTATTGCGTCTGCTCGCTCGAGCCCGAGGAGGGCGAACGTCAGATCGACGCACTGCTGGCGCGCAACCCGCGGATTCGCGTCGAACCGGCGCGCGCGGAGGAACTGCCCGGCGTGGAGGAGGCGATCGACCCGAGCGGCTACGTGCGGACGCTGCCGTTCCATTTCCCGCATGAAGACCGCCGCCTCGCCGGCTGCGACGGCTTCTTCGCGGCGCGGCTGCGGGTCGGCTGACGCCCGCGAATCGCGACAGTCGCGGCGTCATGTGCGAGACTCCTGCGGGTGGCGCCGAGGCGTCGGCATCGGACTGGAGAAGCGATGGGGTTGGCGGCGCTCGGCGAAAAGGCGCGACTCGCCGGCATCGTCTTGACCATCTGGCCGCGCGCCGTCTGGCGACGGCTGGCCGCGCTTGCGGGTCTGCCGCGCGAGGTCGCTCGTCGCACGCCCGACAAGCTTCTCATCGCTCCGCACGATCTCCGGACCACCGACCCGACCCGCGCCGCTGAGATCTACGCCGGGACGTTCTCGCTCGCCGGCCGGGTTCTGGAAACGAAGGGCGGCTCGCCCTTCCTTGCCGCCGCCCCCTCCGAGGAGTGGGCCGACGCGCTGCACGGCTTCGCATGGTTGCGTCACCTCCGGGCGGCCGACACGACGCTCGCGCGGGCCAACGGGCGGGCGCTCGTCAACGAGTGGATCGGCTTGCGGGGCGGGCCCGCGCAGAGCGCGCATAAGCCGGAAGTGGCCGCGCGGCGGCTGATCTCGTGGTTCTGCCACGCCCCGCTCATCCTGGACGGCGCGGATCGGGCCTTCTACCGGCGCTTCCTCAAGAGCGCGACCCGGCAGACGCGGCGCCTGGAGCGCATGTTCCACCAGACCCCGGACGGCCTGCCCCGGCTGACCGCCGCCGCCGCGCTCGCCTATGCGGGCCTTTGTCTGTCCGGCGAGGCCCGCCTGCTCCGGACGGCGTCGAAGCGGCTTTCGCAGGAGCTCGAGCGGCAGATCCTGCCTGACGGCGGGCATGTCAGCCGCAATCCGGCGGCGCTCGTCGGCGCGCTGCTGGACCTGCTGCCGCTCCGTCAGGCCTTCACGGCCCGCAATGCGCCGCCGCCGCAGACGCTTCTCAGCGCGATCGACCGGATGATGCCGATGCTGCGGTTCTTCCGGCATGGCGACGGCGAATTCGCGCAGTTCAACGGCGCGGGGCCGACCTCGTTCGATCTGATCGCGACCGCCCTCGCCTATGACGACGCCCGCGGCGCTCCGGTGGAGGACGCACAATATTCGGGTTACCAGCGGCTCGCGGCGGCCGATGGACTGGTCATCATCGACGCCGGCCCCCCGCCGCCGTTCGACGTCTCCCAGCAGGCCCACGCGGGATGCCTGTCGTTCGAGTTCTCGGCCGGCGAGGAGCGCGTGATCGTGAACTGCGGCTCCCCGCGCTTTCAGGGCGGGGACTGGTTCGCGGCCGGACGCGCGACCGCCGCCCACTCCACCGCGACGATCGGAGAGGTCTCGTCCTGCCGGTTCACCTCGGCGGGACTGCGGCGCGTTTCGGGCGCGCGGGTGCTGGCCGGGCCCTCGGCCGCGACGGCGCGCAGGGAGCGCAGCGGCGACCGGATCGGCGTGGTCGCCAGCCATGACGGCTACGCCACGCGGTTCGGCGTGGTGCACGAGCGCTCGCTCTGGCTGGCGCATGACGGCCTGAGCCTGACCGGCGAAGACGTGTTCCGCCGCGTGGAAGGCTCCCGCTCGCAGAGCGACACCGCCGTGGCTCTCCGCTTTCACCTGCACCCCAGCGTGCGCGCCACGCTCAGGGACGACGGACATGGAGCCCTGCTGGCGCTGCCGAGCGGCACGACCTGGATGTTTTCGACGGCCGACGCGACCGTCTCGATCGAGGAGAGCGTCTATCTGTCGGACGCCCGGGGGCCACGCCGCTCCGAACAGCTCGTGATCCGCGCCAGCGTGCGCGCGACGCCGAGGATCGCCTGGTCCCTGGAGGCCGTAGACGAGGCGGCCTATGGTCGCTCCGCCCGGCTTCCGACCGCCTCGACCCTGTTCGGTCCGCCGCCCCAGACGGCCTGAGCGTGGATCAGCGTCGCGCGTTCGGCTCTTCAGCTCTGCGGCCCGAGATGCTACCGGCAGGTCCCCCTTGCCCGGAACCGCCCCATGCCTGACCGCCCCATCGCCCGCGCGCTGCTCTCCGTTTCGGACAAGACCGGGCTTCTGGAGTTCGCCCGGGCGCTCCACGCGCGCGGCGTCGCTCTGGTATCGACCGGCGGGACGGCCCGGGCGCTGAGCGAGGCGGGCCTGCCGGTCGAGGACGTGTCGGCGCTGACCGGCTTTCCGGAGATGATGGACGGCCGCGTCAAGACGCTGCATCCGAAGGTCCATGGCGGCCTTCTGGCGGTCCGAGACGACGCCGGCCATCAGCGCTCGATGCAGGAGCACGGCATCGCGGCGATCGATCTTCTCGTGGTCAATCTCTACCCCTTCGAGGCGACGCTCGCCCGCGCGGCCCCGTTCGACGAGATGATCGAGAACATCGATGTCGGAGGCCCGGCGATGATCCGGGGCGCCGCCAAGAACCACGCGGATGTCACCGTCGTGGTGGAGCCTTCGGATTACGATCAGGTGCTGGCCTCGATGGAGGCCAACGGGGGCGCGACGACGCCGGAGCTGCGCCGCCGGCTCGCCGCCAAGGCGTTCTCGCGCACGGCCGCCTACGACGCGGCGATCGGAACCTGGCTTTCGCGCGAGGTGGGCGAGGACGCCCCAGCGTTCCGCGCGCTTGGGGGCGCGCTCGCCCAGACGCTGCGCTACGGGGAGAACCCGCACCAGAGCGCCGCCTTCTACCGCACGGCCGAGGCGCGCCCCGGGGTGGCGACCGCGGTGCAGGTGCAGGGCAAGGAGCTTTCCTACAACAACATCAACGACACGGACGCGGCCTACGAGCTCGCCGGCGAGTTCGACCCGCAGCGGACCGCGGCCTGCGTGATCGTCAAGCACGCCAATCCCTGCGGCGCGGCCGAGGCCCCGAGCCTCGCCGAGGCCTATGAGCGCGCGCTCGCCTGCGATCCGGTCTCGGCCTTCGGCGGCATCGTCGCGTTCAACCGGAAGCTGGACGCCGCGGCCGCGCGAGAGATCGTCAAGATCTTCACCGAGGTGATCGTCGCGCCCGACGCCGACGAGGAGGCCAAAGCCATCATCGCGGGCAAGAAGAACCTTCGCCTTCTGTTGGCTGGCGCCCTGCCCGATCCGCGCGCGCCCGGCCTCTCGATCCGGACCGTGGCGGGCGGCTTCCTGGCCCAGACACGCGACTCGAGCGTGGTCGACGACCTCGAGCTCAAGGTGGCGACGAAGCGCGCGCCCACCGAGCAGGAGCTTTCGGACCTGCGGTTCGCCTTCCGGGTGGCGAAGCACGTCAAGTCGAACGCGATCGTCTACGCGCGCGATGGCGCCACGGTCGGGATCGGGGCCGGCCAGATGAGCCGCGTCGACAGCGCGCGCATCGCCGCACACAAGGCGCGCGAGGCGGCGGAAGCGGCGGGTCTGTCGCGCCCCGGCACGGAAGGGTCGGTCGTGGCGTCGGACGCCTTCTTCCCGTTCGCGGACGGCCTGGACGCGGCGATCGAAGCAGGCGCCACCGCCGTCATCCAGCCGGGCGGCTCCATGCGGGACGCGGAGGTGATCGCGCGGGCCGACGAGGCGGGGCTCGCGATGGTGTTCACCGGGGTGCGGCACTTCCGTCACTGAGCGGCGGTGCCCCGGCTCCATTCACGCCAAGTTCAACATACGGATTCGCCCTTACCTGACTCCGCGCCCCGCTCGTGCTATCGCACGATGAGTGGGGAGTACCCCCGCACCCTTGTGGCCGCATCTTCGGGGTCTCCTCACATGGCGTCCGTCGTCTCCGTCCTCCGCGCCGGCGCGTTGCTCGGCTGCCTTGCCCTGACCGCCTCCGGGGCGATCGGCGAGCCGTTGCGCGCCCCCTGCCGGGTGGCGGACGAATACCTCGCCCTCAACGGCAAGCTCGACCGCGCCGCGTCCCATCTGAAGGACAGCGACGGCTTCAAGATCCTCGTGATCGGCTCCTCGTCGACCGCCGGGGTGGGCGCCACCTCTCCGAACAACGCTTACACGGCGCGGCTTCAGCAGGAGCTCGCGCAGCGCCTGCCGGGCGTCAGCGTCACCGTGGTGGCGCGTGGCGTCGGCGGCGAAACCGCGATCGGCGCCGAGGCGAGACTGTCGCGCGAGATTTCGTCGACGAAGCCCGATCTGGTCGTCTGGCAGATCGGCACCAACGACGCGGCGCGGCGGCTCGATCTCGCCACCTTCCGCCGCGTCGCCGCGGAAGGCCTCAAGGCGATCTCGGGGAGCGGCGTCGACGTGGCCATGCTCGATCCGCAGTTCGTGCCGCAGGATGAGGCGAGCTACGAGCCCTATATCGACGTGCTGGAATCGCTGGCCGAGGCGAACGGGGTCCCGCTCGCCCGCCGCTACGACGCCATGCGGGCGATGGCCAAGGCTGGCGGCGCCGCGATGCTCTCGCGCGATCGCCTGCACATGAACGACGTCGGCCATGCCTGCGTCGGCGCCTTCCTGGCGGAAGCCCTCGATCGCAAGCTCGCCCCGACTCCCCCGGCCGTAGCCGAGGCCGGGCGCCAGTCCTGAGGACTTATCCGATCGGATCTGACGAGCTAGCTTGCTCCGGCGCGCGTCCCGCGGAGGAGAAGGTCTCATGCTCGTCACGACCACGCATTCGGTCGAAGGCCGTCGAATCCTCGAATACCAGGGTCTCGTGACCGGCGAGGCGATCCTCGGCGCCAACATTTTCCGCGATCTGTTCGCGGCCGTCCGAGACATCGTGGGCGGCCGTTCGGGCTCCTATGAACGCGAGCTCAAGAGCGCGCGCGACATCGCGATCGACGAGATGGTCGCGGAGGCCCGCGCCCGCGGCGCGAACGCCGTCATCGGCGTGGACCTCGACTATGAGACCGTGGGGCGCGAAGGCTCCATGCTGATGGTGACCGCCTCCGGCACGGCCGTGCTGCTCGACTGAAGCGGCTCGGGCCCCCTCAACCGCCAGTTCGGCCGAGGTCCTGCATCAGTCCTGCGGCCACCGAGAGGCGCCCGAGGGTGAGCCCCGGGTCTGCGATCTCGGCCACGGTCCGCCGGACCCGCTCCGCGTCCTCGGCCTTCTTGAGCCACGCCTCGACCGCGGAGCGTCCGTCCGCCTGTGGCGCGCCCGACAACGCCGCGATCGCGGCGTTGCGCGCGGCGACGCCGATCTGATCCAGCGCCTGGTCGATGGCGAGCCTCTCGTAATAGTCCGCCGCAGTGATGGCCTGCGCGCTGCGCACCAGCCGGCTGAGCCCGAACAGGTCCGCGACCGCGAACAGGGCCGCGCCCGCGACGTCGGTGGAGCGTCCCGTGCGGTCGGCGATCAGCACCGCGTCGGTCGCGCCCTCGAGGGCGAGAAGGGCGGAGAACCGCTGCGCCAGCGGTTCGGGCAGGCCGGATCGAAGCAGCTCCTCGGCGCGCGCGGAGCGTCGCCTGGCCGCCTCGGGGCTGAGGGTCTGATCGAGACCCGCAGCCACGGCGTCGACCCCGCGCTGGAAGCGGCTCGCAAGCAGCTCCAGGTCTTCATCGAGATCGACGTTCCGCAGGAACCAGCCCATGCGGTGGAGCAGCAGCTCCTGCAGCCCGGCGTAGAGCCCGAGCTGCAGATCTCCCGGGATCTGCGCGTCGAGCGCGTCGACCTGCGCGTGGACTTCCTCCATCCGGAACGCCTCGCGGGCGACCGCGAACGCCGTCGCGGCGCGGGCCGCGCTTGCGCCGGTCTGGTCGGCGAGGCGAACCAGAATGGCCGGCCCGCCCCGGTTGACCATCGCGTTGGCGACCGCGGTGGCCAGGATCTCGCGGCGCAGACGGTGCCCGGAAATCTCTTCCGCGAACCGCTCCCGCATCGGCGCCGGGAAGTAGCTGAAGAGCTCGCCGGCGAAGTAGGGGGCGTCCGGGATGCCGGAGGCCAGAAGGTCGTCGTAGAGCGCGATCTTCGACCATGCGAGCAGCACGGCCAGCTCGGGCCGCGTGAGCCCCTCGCCCTGGCGGGCTCGCTCGGTGAGCGCGGAATCGTCGGGCAGGTTCTCGACCGCCCTGTCGAGAAGGCCGCGCGCCTCGAGGCTGCGCATCAGCCTGGCGTGGAAACCCGCATCGGCCGATGCCGAGCGCTGCGCGAGCGAGAGGGCGAGCGTCTGTTCGTAGTTGTTGCGCAGGACGAGCCGCGCGACCTCGTCGGTCATCTCGCCGAGCAGCCGGTTTCGCTCCTCCAGGCGCAGCGCGCCGCTGCGGACGGGCCCCGCCAGCGCGATCTTCAGGTTCACCTCCACGTCCGAGGTGTTCACGCCGGCCGAGTTGTCGATCGCGTCGGTGTTCAGCCGGACGCCCTGTCGAGCGGCCTCGATCCGGCCGCGCTGGGTGACCCCCAGGTTGGCGCCCTCCCCGATCACCTTCGCGCGGACGTCCTTCGCGGCGATCCGAATGGCGTCGTTGCCGCGATCGCCGACCGAGTCGTCGGTCTCGTCCGAGGCGCGGACATAGGCGCCGACGCCGCCGAACCCCAGCAGATCGGCGGGAGCGCGCAGGATCGCCCTCATCACCTGGCGTGGAGTGGCCGAGACCCTGTCGAAGCCGAGCGCGGCCTGCGCCTCTGGCGACAGCCGGATCGACTTCAGGGCGCGCGAGAACACGCCGCCGCCAGCCGAGATCTTCTGCGCGTCGTAGTCGGCCCAACTCGAGCGCGGCAGGCCGAACAGCCGACGCCGCTCCTCCAGCGAAACGGCCGGGTCGGGGTTCGGATCGATGAAGATGTCGCGATGGTCGAAGGCTGCGATCAGCTTGATCGCCGGCGACAGCAGCATGCCGTTACCGAACACGTCGCCGGACATGTCCCCCACCCCGACGACCGTGAACGGCGTGGTCTGGATGTCCACGTCCATCTCGCGGAAGTGCCGTTTCACCGCCTCCCAGGCGCCGCGCGCGGTGATCCCCATGCGTTTGTGGTCGTAGCCGGCCGAGCCGCCCGAGGCGAAGGCGTCGCCAAGCCAGTAGCCGCGACGCTCGGCGATCTCGTTGGCCGTATCCGAGAAGGCCGCCGTGCCCTTGTCGGCCGCGACCACCAGATAGGGGTCGTCGCCGTCGTGCCGGATGAGCTGCGCCGGCGGCGCGGCGTGGCCGTCCCGCAGGTCGTCCGTGACGTCCAGCAAGGCGTTGATGAACAGCCGGTAGGCCTCGGTTCCCTCGGCGAGCCAAGCCTCGCGCGGCGCGGCGGGCAGCCGCTTCGGAACGAAGCCTCCCTTCGCCCCGACCGGCACGATGACAGCGTTCTTCACCTGCTGCGCCTTCACGAGCCCGAGGATTTCGGTCCGGAAGTCCTGCGGCCGGTCGGACCAGCGCAGGCCGCCCCGCGCCACCTTCCCGAAGCGCAGATGAACGCCTTCGACGCGCGGCGAGCACACCCAGATGTCGTAGAGCGGGCGCGGCGCCGGCAGATCCTCGATCTTGCGGCTCTCGAACTTGAACGCGAACGTTTCCCGGGGGACGCCCTGCCCGTCGCTCTGGAAGAAGTTCGTGCGCACCATGGCGCGGACGAGATTCAGGAAGCGCCGGAGGATGCTGTCCTCATCGAGGCTGTCCACGCTCTCGAGCGCCGCCTCGATCTCGCCGGCGAGGGCGGTCTCGCGTGCCGGATCGCTCGCGCCCGGAGCGGGATCGAAGCGCGCGCGAAACAAAGCGACGAGCTTTGTGGCGATCGCCGAGTGCTTCACCAGCGTGCGCCACATGTAGTCCTGGTCGTATGGCGCGCGGGCCTGCCTCAGAAAGCGCGAGAGGGCCCGCAGCAGGGCGACTTCCCGCCATTCAAGCTCGCCCTCCAGCGCCAGCGCGTTGTAGCCGTCGCTCTCCGCCTCCCCGCGCAGAACTGCGATCAGCAGCGCCTCCAGCCGCGCGTCGAGCTCGGGCGTAAGATCGACCCCGCCGCCCGTCGCCCGCTCCAGCGTCATGTCATGCAACCAGACGCGGGCTCCTCCGGCCGGAGCGATCTCGAAGGTGCGCTCCTCGATCACGCGAAATCCCATGTCCTCGAGCATCGGGACCCGGCGCGACAGCGGCACCGCGTGCTCGCGGGAAAAGACCTTCAGGTTCAGCCGCGCCTTCGGCTCGTCGCCGCGTGCGTAAAAATCGACCGCGAAGGTGCGGGTCTCGTCGAGGCGTTCGATCTGATCGACGTCGACGATCGCCTCGCGCGGCGTCACACGCGCCTCGTAGGCCGGTCCGAACGCGTCGCCGTAGCGCTGCGCCAGGGATCGGGCGACCGCGCCCGGACGGGTGGCGGCCAGCTCCAGCCGCAGCCCGTCCCCCCATGTCCGGACGATCGCGCCGAGCTCCGCGTCGAGCGCCTCGGGATCGACCGGCTTCGGCGCGGCGTCGAGGCCGATGATGAAATGCACGCGCGCGAGCGGCCCCTCGGGGAAGCCCGGATTATAGGCCGAGACCCGCCCCCCGAGGCGCTCGGCCAGATGCGCCCCCAGCCTCACGCGGACCTCTGAATCGTAGCGCTCGCGCGGCACGTAGACGAGCGCCGAGACGAACCGCTGGAAGCGGTCCGGCCGCAGCAGCGCCTTCACCCGCGGCCGCCCGTAAAGCGCCAGAACCTCCATGGCCGCGGCGAAGAGCGCGCCTGCTCCCGCCTGGAACAACTCCTCGCGCGGATAGGTCTCGAGCAGGTTCGCGAGCGCCCGCCCCGAATGGCTCTCGGCGTCGAACCCGGCCCGGCGGATGACCTCCGCGATCTTGCGCCGGATCAGCGGCGTCTCTCGCGCGGGACGCATCAGGGCCGAGCCGGTGAACAGGCCGAGGATCCGCAGTTCTCCCGTGAGCCTGCCGTCGGCGTCGAAGCGCTTCACCCCCACATAGTCCATGTAGAGCCGACGGAAGACGCGGGACTTCACGCTCGCCTTGGTGACGATCAGCGGCTTCGGCTCGTGCAGGAAGGCGCGGATCTCCGGCGTCATCACGACCAGTTCGCCGCGCCTCTTGAGCACGCGCATCTGCGGGTCGCGCAGCAGGCCGAGGCCGGTGTCCGGCATGGGGTCGAGGCGCTCGTCCTCGCCCGCGCCGGTCAGCGCATACTCCCGCACGCCCAGGAAGACGAAGTCATCCTGCGTCAGCCATTCGAGGAACTGCACGGCTTCCGCGATCTCATCGGCAGGCAGCGGAGGCGGCGCCTCGCGGAACGCCACGACCGCGGAGCGGACCGCGGCGAGCATCGGCTCGTAGTCATCCGCCGCGCTCCGGACCTCGCCGAGCACGCCGTCGAGCGCCTCCACGAGCGCCCGGCGCTCCTCGGCGGCGTCGTCGATGCGGTCGAGGTGAAGGTGGATCAGGCTCTCGCGCGGCGCATTCTCGAATTCGGCGCGGTCGGCGTCGCCGTCGAAGGCCGCCAGCGTCCCGTCCGGGCGGCGCGTGACCGCAAGGATCGGATGGACGACGAAGCGAACCGGCAGCCGCCGGTCCGCGAGTTCGGCCAGCACGCTGTCGAGCAGAAACGGCATGTCGTCATTGACGATCTCGAGCGCCGTGATCTCGCCGACGTCCGGAAGATCGTGATCCGTCAGCCGGATGTCTGGCGTGCGGGGGCGCCTCCTGCCGAGATGCTCCCACGCCGCGCGGGCGAGGCCCGCGAGCGCTTCAGGGGTGAAGGGAGCCAGATCCTCCGCGGAGGCATGGCCGAACATGGCCTCGACGAAACCGGCCGCCGGCGCCGGCGACGTGCCCCCGAGCAGGGATCCGGCCTCCTTCAGGAGCGCCGCGCGCTCGTCCTCGGCCTGGTCCATCGCTTCCTCTCCGCCGCCACGCGCGTCGCCCTGCGATCAGGTGCTCTGTTCTTGGGCTCGAAACGCGTCCGAACACCCCGCCGCGGCGGCGTTCAGCACGTCGTGAGGCGTCCAGCCGGCCGCCCTGAGCGATCGCAGCGAAGGAGAGCCCCGCGTCTTGGCGAGCTTATGGCCGTCCGGCGCAATGAGGAGGGGGTGGTGGCGGTAGACCGGCGTCGGGAGGCCGAGCAGCCGCTGCAGCAGACGATGAACGGAGGTCGCCTCGAACAGATCCTGTCCCCGCACCACATGCGTCACGCCTTGCAGAGGCAGGCGGAGCCGAAGCAGCCCGCCGCCGCGCCGACGAAGGTCGCTTCTGCGAAGCGCGTGGTGCAGCCGGCAGAACCGGTCCTGGCGAGCTCCGCGCCTGACCTGACCAAGACGACGCTCGAACCGACCGCAGCGCCGGAGCCGGCCGCCGGCGGTCAGGTCGCTTCCCGCATCGCGGCCAGCTTCGACAGCTTCGGGTCTGCCGCCTTCGCTTCGGCCGGCGACTCTCATCAGCTCGGCCTCGCCAGCGCCTATTCGTCATTCCGCTAACGCTGCCGATCGATCGGGCCGCCGTGCGTCGCATCCTCGATTGTGCGCTGACCTGACGCGTCCTATCCTCCGTGTCTGAGGAAAGGCGTGGCGTAGCGATGATCGGGTTCCTTTCCGTCGGCGCGGCGCGGAGAGCGTGGCTCTTCGGCCTCACCGCCGTCGCGGCTCTGCTCCCGCAGGCGACGTTCGCAGCAGCGTCGTCGGGCCCCACGACTTCGCCGATCGCCTATCTCTACGACGTCGGCGCGGGATCCACCCTGTTCGCGAAGCAGGCCGATCTTCCGTCCGCGCCGGCCAGCATGGCGACCCTGATGACCTCCGAGCTCGTCTTCAAGGCGATGCGCGAAGGTCGCCTCAAGGCCGACGACAGCTTCAGGATCACCGAGGACGCATGGCGGCGGGGCGGGGCGCCTTCCCGCGGCTCGACGATGTTCGCCAAGCTCAACTCGGACGTCCCGCTGCCGGATCTCCTGCGCGGCATGATCGTCCAGTCGGGCGGGGACGCGGCGATCACGCTTGCGGTCGCGCTCGCGGGCTCCGAGCCGGCCTTCGCCGAGATGATGAACCGCCGCGCGCAGGAGCTTGGGCTGAGCCGCTCGACCTTCCGCAACGCGACCGGCCTGCCTGACCCGCAGCAGAAAATGACGGCGCGCGACATCGCGCAGCTCGCGCGGCACATCATCGAGACTTACCCGGAAGAGTACAGGATCTTCGCGGAGCCCGAGTTCACCTGGAACAAGATCACCCAGCGCAACCGCAATCCGTTGCTCGCCGACTATCAAGGCGCCGACGGCCTGAAGACCGGCTACACGGAAGAGTCCGGTTACGGACTGGTCGGCTCCGTGGCGCGGGACGGCCGGCGGCTGATCGTCGTGCTGAACGGTCTCGAAACAGCGAAGGATCGGGCGCAGGAAGCTCGCAAGCTGCTCGATTGGGGCTTCACCGCGTTCGAGCAGCGCGAGCTGTTTTCAGCTGACGAGCACATCGCGGAGGCCCGGGTGTTCGGAGGCGCGACGCTGCACGTCCCCCTGGTGGCCGGCCGTCCCGTGGAGTTGCTCACGCCCAAGGGCGACGAGGCGAGGGTGGTGGCGCGGGTGAGCTATGACGGGCCAGTGGTGGCCCCCATTGCGAAGGGCGCGCGGATCGGCACCCTGAAGATCTGGCGCGGCGACACGCTGTCGACCGAGACGCCGCTTCTCGCAGCGGAGGACGTGCCTGTCGGAGACATGAGCCGGCGCGCGTTCGACGGCGCCATCGAGCTCCTGGGCGGCTGGTTCGACAAGATCGTCGCCCGGATCTGATGAGCCGCTTCATCACCTTCGAAGGCGGCGAGGGCGTGGGCAAGTCGACCCAGATGCGCCGTCTCGCCGCGCGGCTGGGCGAACTGGAGCAGCGCGTCGTGACGACGCGCGAGCCCGGCGGTTCGCCGCGCGCCGAGCGCCTGCGGCAAGTGCTGCTCACGGGCCGCGCCAAACCATTCGGGCAAGTGGCCGAGACCGTGCTGCTCGCCTCCGCGCGCGCCGACCATGTCGACCGTGTCATCCGGCCCGCGCTGGAGCAGGGCGCCTGGGTTCTCTGCGACCGCTTCATCGATTCCACGCGCGCCTATCAGGGCGTGCTCGGCGACGTCGACGCCGACGTGATCTCGGCGCTCGAGCACGTCGCGGCCGGCGACTGCCTCCCCGACCTGACGCTCATCCTGGACGCGCCGACCGAGCTTGGGCTCGGGCGCGCTGGCGCCCGCGCCGGGGAGGGGACCCGCGACCGTTTCGAAGCCGAGGACGAAGCCTTTCACGAGCGGCTCAGGCGCGCCTTCATCGACATCTGCCGGCACGAGCCCGACCGCTGCGTGCTGATCGACGCGACAGGCGCCGAGAACGAGGTCGCCGACCGAATTTGGGACGTCGTCTCGCGCCGATTCGATCTCACCAGCGTGGCGCCGGCATGAGCGACCTTTCGGAAGGGGCGCCGGAATCGGATCGGCGCGAGGGCTGCCCGCACCCGCGCGAGACGCTGCGGCTGGTCGGTCACGCGGAGGCCGAGCAGGCGCTGCTTTCGGCCTATCGCTCGGACCGGATGCACCACGCCTGGCTGATCTCGGGCGCTGAAGGCGTCGGCAAGGCGACCCTCGCCTATCGGCTTGCGCGCTTCGTCCTCGCCCATCCGGATCCTGCAGCCGCCGCCGTTCAGGGCGCCGTCGACCTCGCGGTCCCGCCGGATCACCCCGCCGCTCGGCGGGTCGCGCGACTGTCGCACTCCGACCTGCTGGTGCTTCGGCGCGGCTGGAACGCGGACCGCAAGGGCTTCTTCGGCGAGATCCGGGTCGACGATGTGCGCCGGACCGCATCCTTCTTCGGCTCGACCGCCGGGGAGGGGGGCTGGCGGGTCTGCGTCGTCGACACCGCGGACGACATGAACGGAGCTGCGGCCAACGCGCTTCTCAAGGCCCTGGAGGAGCCGCCGCCCCGCGCGTTGTTCCTCCTGCTCAGCGCCGCCCCGCGGGCGCTGCCGGCGCCGGTGCGTTCACGCTGCCGCTCGCTTCGGCTTGCGCCCCTCTCCGACCGCCAGACGCTCGACGTGCTGCAGGGACTGCCGGAGCTGGCGGACGAGCATGAGACCGAGGCGCTGGCGACCGCGGCCGAACTGGCGGAAGGCAGCGTGGCGCGGGCGCTGTCTCTGCTCGCAAGCGACGGCGCCGCGCTTCGCACCACGGTGAGCGGCCTGCTCGACCGGTTGCCCGCGGTGGACGTGAGGGCCGCGCATGCGCTGGCCGAGGATCTCGGCCGACGCGGCGCGGAAGCGCGCTTCGCGGTGTTCGTGGCCTTGGTGGGCGACTGGCTGCACGCCCGTGTGGCGGCAGGCGCCGCACTGCGGGAGCCGCGCCTTGCGCGGTTTGCGGAGCTGTGGGAGAAAACCGCCCGTTCCGCCCGGGAAATCGAGGTGTTCAACCTCGACCGGCGGCCATTCGTCCTTGAGACGCTGACCGAGCTCGCCGGCCTCGCGCGCCGCTGACGGCGGCCCGGCGAAACCCGAGCCCGGAATGTCGGACGCCAAACCGCCTTTCTACGTCACGACCGCCATCGCATATCCGAACGGCGCGCCGCATATCGGCCATCTGTACGAGGCCGTCGCGACAGACGCGGTGGCGCGCTTCCACCGTCTGGACGGCCGCGATGTGCGCTTCCTGACCGGCACCGACGAGCACGGGCTCAAGATGGCCCAGACGGCGGCGCGCGAGGGCGTGACGCCGCTCGAATGGGCGACCCGCAACGCAGAACGCTTCCGCGCCATGGACGAGCGCTATGGCGTCTCGTTCGACCGCTTCATCCGCACGACAGACGCCGACCACTACGCCGCCAGCCAGGAGCTCTGGCGGCGCATGACCGCGGCCGGGGATATCTATCTGGGGAAGTACGAGGGCTGGTACTCGGTCCGCGACGAGGCGTATTTCGACGAAAGCGAAACCACCCTCGGTGAGGACGGCGGGCGCAAGGCGCCGACCGGGGCGCCGGTCGAGTGGGTCGTCGAAGAAAGCTACTTCTTCCGCCTGTCCGCCTACCAGGAGCGGCTTCTCAAGCTCTACGAGGAGCAACCCGGCTTCATCGGTCCGGACACGCGCCGGAACGAGGTGCTGGCCTTCGTGAAGAGGGGGCTTTCGGACCTTTCGATCAGCCGCACCACCTTCAACTGGGGCGTGCCGGTTCCAGGCGATCCGAAGCACGTCATGTATGTCTGGGTCGACGCGCTGACGAACTATCTCACCGGCTGCGGCTTCCCGGACGACCGGGCGAGCTTCGAGCGTTACTGGCCGGCGAACCTGCACGTCATCGGCAAGGACATCATCCGCTTCCACACGGTGTTCTGGCCGGCTTTCCTGATGTCGGCCGGCCTGCCGCTGCCCGGGCGGGTCTTCGCGCACGGTTTCCTCTATTATCGCGGGGAGAAGATGTCGAAGTCGGTCGGCAATGTGGTCGACCCCCTGGCTTTGGCGGAAGGCTATGGCGCTGATCAGGTGCGGTACTTCCTGCTGCGTGAGGTTCCGTTCGGCCAGGACGGGGCCTACAGCCACGATGCGATCGTGGGCCGCATCAACGCGGACCTCGCCAATGACCTCGGCAATCTCGCGCAGCGCTCGCTTTCGATGGTGGCGCGGAACTGCGAGGGCAGGGTGCCCTCGCCCGGCGCCTTTTCGGAGGCGGACCGCACGCTGCTTACCGCCGCCGACAGCCTCCGCGGCAAAGTGCGCGCAGCCTTCGACGATCTTGCGCTCCACAATGCGCTGGCGACGATCTGGGCCGTGGTGGCGGACGCCAACCGCTATTTCGCGGGCCAGGAGCCCTGGGCGCTGAAGAAGACGGACCCGGAGCGCATGGCGACCGTGCTCTACGTCACGCTCGAAGTCGTGCGGCAGGTCTCGATCCTGGCGCAGCCCTTCATGCCGGAGGCGTCCTCGAAGCTGCTTGATCTGCTGGGCGCACCTCTCGACAAACGCGATTTCGCGGCGCTCGGCGAACGCGGCCGTCTCGTTCCGGGCGCGTCGCTGCCGGCGCCTCAGCCGGTCTTCCCGCGCTATGTCGAGCCCGCGGTGGAGGCGGCGTCGTGACACCCCTGGTCGACAGCCACTGCCACCTCGACTTCCCGGACTTCGGCCCGGAGCGCGATGCGGTGGTGGCGCGCGCGGTTGAGGCGGGCGTCGGCCTGATGGTGACGATCTCGACGCGAGTGAAGCAGTTCGACCGTGTCCTGTCGCTCGTCGAGCGCTATCCGAACGTGTTCGGCACCGTCGGCACGCACCCGCAGAACGCGCATGAGGAACTCGACGTCGCGACGGACGACCTGATCCGGCTCGCCCAGCACCCCAAGATCGTCGGCTTCGGCGAGGCCGGCCTGGATTTCCACTACGATACCAGCCCGCCGGAAGCGCAGGAGCAGGGTTTCCGCGTGCACATCGCGGCTGCGCGCGAGACCGGCCTTCCGCTGGTGATCCACTCCCGATCGGCCGACGAGCGGATGATCGAGGTTCTGGAGGACGAGGCGGGGAAGGGGGCCTTCCCGGCGGTGTTGCACTGCTTCTCTTCCGGCGCCGAGCTTGCGCGCCGTGGCGTGGCGCTCGGCCTCTATGTCTCGTTCTCGGGCATCCTGACGTTCAAGAAGTCCGACGAGCTTCGGGCCATCGCGGCCGAGCTGCCCGCGGACCGGCTGCTCGTCGAGACCGACGCGCCGTACCTCGCGCCGGATCCATTTCGCGGCAAGCGTAACGAGCCGGCTTACACCGCCCGGACCGCCGCCGTGCTGGCCGCGACGCGAGGCTGGAGCGAAGAAGAGACGCGTCGCATAACGACCGACAATTTCTTCCGTCTTTTTAACAAGACAGACAGGAACGCTCTAGTGAGCTCGACGGACTCGGCGGCCGCGTGAGGCTGCGCGTCACGATCCTCGGCTGCGGCTCCTCCGGCGGCGTCCCGCGGGTCGCGAGCGGCTGGGGCGCGTGCGACCCGAACGAGCCCCGGAATCGCCGCCGCCGCTGCTCGATCATGGTCGAGCGGCTTGGACAGGACGGCGTCACGCGGGTCGTCGTCGACACCGGGGCCGACCTGCGCGAGCAGTTGATCGACGCCGGCGTCGAGCGCGTGGACGGCGTCCTCTACACACATGAGCACGCCGACCACACGCACGGGATCGATGATCTTCGTCCGCTGGCGATCCACGCACGCGGCCGCGTCGACATCTGGTGCGACGAGCAGATGTCCGGGTTTCTCAACGGCCGCTTCGGCTACGTCTTCAAGACGCCGCCGGGCAGCGACTATCCGCCGATCCTGAACGAGCGCCGGCTGCATATCGGGCGCCCAGCCAGCATCAACGGCCCTGGCGGCGAACTCGAGGCCTTGCCGATCGCTCTCGTCCACGGGCGCGAGCGCGCGCTGGGCTTCCGGTTCGGCGACGTCGCTTACACGCCGGACGTCAACGAGATCCCGAAGTGGTCGCAGGCCTATCTGGAAGGCCTCGACGTCTGGATCATCGACGCGCTCCGGCACACGCCGCATCCGAGCCATTTCTCGGTCAGCGATGCGCTGGGCTGGATCGAGCGGCTGAAGCCCCGCCGCGCCATCCTGACCAATCTCCACACGGATCTCGATTACGCCACCTTGAAGGCGAGCCTGCCGCCGTCAGTCGATGTCGCGTTCGACGGTCTCGTCATCGAAAGCGCGACGACGGCGACCGAAGCGACCGGCGATCGCGAGGCGGTTTCCTGACCGGGAGCCCGTAAACGGTCATCCGGGCGTCCAACAAAGTTCCATAATATATCTTATGCGACTCGCGCTGGGCGGCAGCCTCGCGGCTAAGCGGCGTTGGACCCAGACCGCGCGGCAGGCCGCGCCTTGACGAGCCGGGCGGCCGCGGGCACCTCTCGGACGCCCTTGTCGGAGACTCCCATGACGCCCTCTCGCGACATCGCCCGCCTGATCGAGATCATGGCCGCGCTCCGCCAACCAAGAACTGGCTGCCCCTGGGACCTCGAGCAGACTTTCGAGACGATTGCTCCCTACACGATCGAAGAGGCCTACGAGGTCGCGGACGCGATCCAGCGCGCCGACCTGCTGGATCTGAAGGAAGAGCTGGGCGACCTGCTCCTGCAGGTGGTCTACCACTCCCGGATGGCCGAGGAGCGCGGCGCTTTCGCGTTCGGAGACGTCGTCGAAGGCGTGACCCGCAAGCTGATCCGCCGCCATCCGCATGTCTTCGGGGAGGCGCGTGATCTGGCGCCCGACGCTGTGGCCCGGCTGTGGGACTCCATCAAGGCGGAGGAGAGGGCCGAGCGGGCCGCCGCGCGAGGCGACCAGGCCGCGCCTGCGCCAAGCATGATGGACGGCGTCGCCGCCGCCCTGCCCGGCCTCACGCGCGCTGTGAAGCTCCAGGCCAAGGTCGCCACGGTCGGCTTTGACTGGGACGACGTTTCGCTGGTGGTCGGCAAGGTGCGCGAGGAGATCGACGAAGTCGCGGAGGCGGTCTCGTCGGCCGAGAAGGACGCGATGGAGGACGAGATCGGGGACCTGCTGTGCGCGGTGGCGAACCTCGCCCGGCATGTGGGTGTCGACCCCGAGGCGGCTGTCCGGCGCTCCAACGCCAAATTCGAGCGCCGCTTTCGCTCTATCGAGCAAGAGCTTGCGAAGCTTGGAAAAACGCCTTCGGACAGTGACCTCAATGAGATGGACGCGCTGTGGAACCGCGCCAAGGCGGTTGAGCGGGGCGCAGCGGAGTAGGGGCACGCCCTGCCCTCACGCCGCGTGCCCTGCCCGAACCTCGTCATCCATCCGGTCCCGGAGGAAACGGCAGATCCGCTCGAGGGCCGTCCGGCCCTCCGGGATCAACCGTGCGAAAGCCTGCCAGACGTGGGGCATCTCGCTCCAGACCTCCAGCTCGGCGTCGACGCCGGCGAGCTGGAGCGCCCGCTGCATTCTCACAGCGTCGTCGCGCAGGATCTCGTCGCTGCCGCACTGGATCAGGCAGGGCGGCAAGCCCTTCAGCTCCCCGAAAAGCGGCGACAGCAGGGGGTTCTTCAGGTCGTTCTGCGGAGCATAAGCGCCGAGGACCGCCGGAAGACCGGCGACATGCAGCAGCGGGTCGAGCGCAGCGTTCGTCCGCAGGCTCTCGCCGCCGCCCGTCAGGTCGACGAAGGGCGACATCGCGACGGCCGCCGCCGGCATCGGAGCGCCCTCCTCTTTCAGCTTAAGCAGCAGCGCGAAGACCAGGTTGCCGCCGGCCGAGTCGCCCACGACCGCCAGGCGCGACGGCCGCGCGCCCTGCTCCAGCAGCGCGCGATACGCCGCGGCGGCGTCCTCCAGCGCCGCGGGGAACGGGTGCTCCGGCGCAAGCCGGTAGTCGATGACCCCGACGCGGGCGTCGGCCCCTCGGGCGATCCTGCCTGCGATGCCGCGATGAGTGCGCGGCGAGCCCGAAACGAAGCCGCCCCCGTGGAGATAAAGGACCCGCCGGTCAGTCTCGTGGCCTGAGGGGACGCTCCACTCCACGGCCACGCCCGCCAGCACGCCCTCACGCACAGTCACGCCCGCCGGTCGATCCGGCGCGAAGCGGGCCACCAGCTCCATCGAGCGCCGTATCCGTTTCAGATCGGGCTTGGCGTGCATGCGCGTCTTGATGGCGTGCCGCATGAAGAAGCGTAGAAGTCGCGCACGGGCGCTGGCGGCTGTGGGCATGCATGACTCTCGGCGGCGGCGGCCTAGAGCGCTCCGTCCGAAGCGCGACGTCTCCGCCGGCGAGGAGGCGCCGCCACTTCGCATATGCAAGAATGTTGTCGCTCGCATGTCAGAGCGAATCAGCGATCTGAGAATGGCCAAGACCAACGATCTTTTTGCCGGAGCGACCCCGGAAGCGCCGCGCCGCTCCGGCCTCGCCCCTGGGCATTGGGCGCCCGATCGCCTCCAGAGCCCTGGCG
>NZ_JBJKEX010000270.1:0-4248 GCF_045505405.1 Hansschlegelia beijingensis
GAGCACGCCGGCGCCGCAGCCGACGTCGAGCAGCCGCAGCCCTTCGAGCGGTCGCATGGCGCGCGCGTCGCGGTGGAAGCGGGCGGCGATCGCGTCCCGGAAGATCGCGACCCGGGCGGGATTGAAGCGGTGGAGCGGCTTCATCGGCCCCTCCGGATCCCACCACCGCGCCGCGAGCGCCTCGAAGCGCGCGACCTCGTCCTTGTCGAGGCTCGGAGCGTGCGCTCGGTCGTCCATAACCATAAGCAGGTTCCTGCGGCGTTGTGTCTGCGGAGGGGCTTGGCTATCTATACGCGCCTTTCGGCCGGCGGCTTACTCCCGCCCGCCGGTCCGACCTCTCTGAAAGCCGCATTCCCGCCATGTCCCGCATCGTCATGAAGTTCGGCGGCACCTCCGTCGCGAACGTCGAACGCATCCGCAACGTCGCGCAGCACGTCAAGCGGGAGGTCGAAGCCGGACACGAAGTAGCCGTGGTGGTGTCCGCCATGGCGGGCGCTACGAATCAGCTCGTGGCCTGGACCCGGGAAGCCTCGCCGATGCATGACGCTCGCGAATACGACGCGATCGTCTCCTCGGGCGAGCAGGTGACGGCCGGGCTGCTGGCCATCGCCCTGCAGGCGGTCGGGGTTCCGGCGCGCTCTTTCCAGGGCTGGCAGATTCCGCTGCGGACCGACGGCGCTCACGGCTCCGCCCGCATCGCCTCGATCGAGGGCGACTCGCTCATCTCCCGGATGACGGACGGCCAGGTGCCGGTGATCGCGGGCTTCCAGGGCATCGCGCCGGACAACCGGATCGCGACCCTCGGGCGCGGCGGGTCCGACACCAGCGCGGTGGCGGTGGCGGCCGCGGTCGGGGCCGATCGCTGCGACATCTACACGGATGTCGACGGCGTCTACACGACGGACCCGCGGATCGTGCCGCAGGCCCGCCGCCTCGATCGCATCGCGTTCGAGGAAATGCTTGAGATGGCGTCGCTCGGCGCCAAGGTGCTTCAGGTGCGCTCGGTCGAGATGGCCATGGTGCACAAGGTGCGCGTCTTCGTGCGGTCGAGTTTCGACGCGCCTGATGCGCCCCAGACCGGGCCAGGCGGACTGCCGCCCGGAACTCTCATCTGCGACGAGGACGAGATCGTGGAACAGCAGGTCGTCACAGGCATCGCCTACACCAAGGACGAGGCCCAGATCACGCTCCGCCGGGTCGAAGACCGGCCCGGCGTCGCCGCCGGCGTGTTCGGCCCGCTGGCGGAAGCG
This sequence comes from Hansschlegelia beijingensis, assembly GCF_045505405.1. Taxonomy (GTDB): domain Bacteria; phylum Pseudomonadota; class Alphaproteobacteria; order Rhizobiales; family Methylopilaceae; genus Methylopila; species Methylopila beijingensis_A. Next base: position 1,251 of record NZ_JBJKEX010000270.1, read on the forward strand.
TCGATCAATGTCGACATGATCGTCCAGAACATCTCCGAGGACGGCAAGACGACCGACATCACCTTCACGCTGCCGACCTCCGACCAGGCGCGCGCCATCGAGATCCTCAACGCCAAGAAGGCCGAGATCGGCTTCGCCGGATTGAACACGCAGGCGGACGCCTGCAAGGTCTCGGTGATCGGCATCGGCATGCGCAGCCACGCCGGCGTCGCGGCCCAGGCGTTCCAGGCGCTCGCGCAGCGGGGCGTGAACATTCGCGCGATCACCACTTCGGAGATCAAGATCTCGGTGCTGATCGACTCGGCCTATGCCGAGCTTGCCGTGCGAACGCTGCATTCGCTATACGGGCTGGACAAGGCCTGAGAGTCACAGGCCTTTCGGGCGCGCGGCGGCGGCGGCCCACAGGGCGGTTGAGGCGGGGGAGCTCCCTCCATCCGGAGAGCGGAAGATGCGAGGCGCGTATGGCGGCCCGCGCGTGCTTTTGCGCCGGCTGCGCGAGGTCATGGCTGAGCCGGTCGCGGCCCAGGAACGTCTCGACCGCATCGTCGTCCTGATCGCAGCGAACATGGTCGCCGAGGTCTGCTCGGTCTATGTGCTGCGCACCGATGGCGACCTTGAGCTCTATGCGACCGAAGGCCTGAACCGCGCGGCCGTGCATCGCACGACGATGCACAAGGGCGAGGGCCTGGTCGGCCTCGTCGCCGACGAGGCGGAGCCGGTCAACCTCTCGGACGCGCAGTCGCATCCCGCCTTCTCCTACAAGCCGGAGACGGGCGAGGAGATCTACCACTCGTTCCTGGGCGTGCCGATCCTGCGGGCCGGCAACACGCTCGGCGTGCTCGTCGTCCAGAACAAATCGCACCGGACCTATTCGGACGAGGAGATCGAGGCGCTCCAGACCACCGCGATGGTGATCGCGGAGATGATCGCGAGCGGCGAGCTCGCCGGCGTCGGCGAAGGCTTCGAACCCGCGACCCGGCGCCCGGCTCATGCGACAGGTCTCGCGCTTTCGGAAGGCATCGGCCTCGGCCATGTGGTGCTGCACGAGCCGCGGGTCGTGGTGAAGAAGCTCATCGCGGAGGATTCCGCGGCCGAGCTCCATCGCCTGGAAACCGCGCTGACAGGGCTGCGGGCTTCGATCGACGTGATGATCGACGAGGGCGATTTCGCTCGCACCGGCGAACATCGCGACGTCCTCGAGGCGTTCCGCATGTTCGCCAACGACCGCGGTTGGGGCCGCCGGCTGCAGGAGGCCGTGCTCACCGGCCTCACGGCCGAGGCCGCGGTCGAGCGCGTCCAGTCCGATACGCGCGCCCGCATGCAGCGCCAGACCGACCCTTATCTGCGCGAGCGCCTGCATGATCTCGACGATCTGGCGAACCGCCTGCTGCGCGAGCTGGTCTCCCCCGGCAAGGGCATGATCCCCGAGACGACGCAGCTTCCCGAGAACGCCATCCTGGTCGCGCGCTCGATGGGGCCGGCCGCGCTGCTCGACTACGATCGCACGCGGCTGCGTGGGCTGGTCCTTGAAGAGGGGTCGGCCTCCAGCCATGTGGTGATCGTGGCCCGGGCTCTGGGCATCGCCGCCGTCGGCCAGATCGAGAACGCGAGCGCCCTCGTCGAGAGCGGCGACGCGATCATCGTCGACGGCGTGTCGGGCGAGATCCACGTCCGTCCCACGGGCGACGTCGAACGGGCCTATGTGGACAAGGTCCGGTTTCGCGCCCGGCGCCAGGAGCAGTATCGCGCGCTTCGCGAACGGCCCTCGGAGACGCGCGACGGAGCGAAAGTCTCGCTGATGCTGAACGCCGGCCTCCTGGTCGACCTGCCGCATCTCGCCGAAACCGGCGCGGCCGGCATCGGGCTGTTCCGGACCGAGCTTCAGTTCATGGTGGCGGCCTCCATGCCGCGCACGGCGGCGCAGCAGCAGCTCTACCGCGCGGTGCTGGACGCGGCCGACGACAAGCCGGTGACGTTCCGGACGCTCGACGTCGGGGGCGACAAGATCCTGCCCTACATGCGGGCCGAGCCGGAGGAGAACCCAGCCCTCGGCTGGCGGGCGATCAGGCTGGGCCTCGATCGCCCAGCCTTGCTCCGCACGCAGATCCGCGCGCTGCTGCACGCGGCCGGGGGACGCGATCTCAAGATCATGTTCCCGATGGTCGCCTCCGTCACCGAGTTCGACGCCGCGCGCGACATCGTCCGGCGCGAGCATGCGCGCCTCATTCGGCACGGTCATCCCGTGCCGTCGTCCCTTTCGCTCGGCGTGATGATCGAGGTGCCGTCGCTGCTGTTCCAGCTGGACGAGATCCTGGAGCGCGCCGACTTCCTGTCGGTGGGCTCGAACGATCTGTTGCAGTTCCTGTTCGCGGTCGATCGCGGCAACGCGCGTGTGGCCGGCCGCTTCGATCCGCTGAGCCCTGCCTTCCTGCGCACGCTTGCGCGCGTGGCCAGGAAAGCCAATGAGGCCGGCCGACCCGTGACGCTCTGCGGAGAGATCGGCGCGCGGCCGCTCGAGGCCATGGCGCTCGTCGGACTTGGTTATCGGGCGTTGTCGATGTCCCCGGCCGCAATCGGCCAGGTCAAGGCGGCGCTGCTCGACGTCGACGCCGGCGAGATTTCGGCGTTCATGCAGCCGCTGCTGGCGCGGCGCGACGGCGCGGGATCGCTGCGCGCCGAGCTCAGCGAGTTCGCCGCCAGGAAGAACCTTCAGGTCGAAATGTGAGCGCGGGACTTCCAGAAGAGCGGCTCGAGGCCGTGCTCGAGCGTTTCGCCGTCGTCGAAAACGCATTGGGCGAGACGACCGACGGCGAGGCCCTGGCGAAGCTTGGCCGCGAGCGCGCCGAACTCGAGCCGGTCGTCGAGGCGATTCAGGCGCTGCGGGCGACGGACGCCGAGCTCGCCGATCTCGGAAAGCTGATCGAGGACGCTGCGGCGGACCCGGAGATGCGGGCGCTTGCCGAGGCCGAGCAGGCGGAGGCGCGCGCCCGCAGGGACG
>NZ_JBJKEX010000271.1:0-4228 GCF_045505405.1 Hansschlegelia beijingensis
GCCGACGCCGGAGGGCCGGACCGTACGAGCGCGCGCCGGAAGGGCGGCTGGCGGGCGCGGCCCGCCGCGGTTGATCGTCGTGATCGGTTGATTAGGATGCGCCGCGCAGCATCCAGCCGGGGGGTCAGATGACCATTGCGCCAGACCTGATCACGCGCCTGTCGGGCATCGTCCGCGAGTTCGACGGCGCCGCCGATCCCAGCGAAGTCCGCGCCGACGCCCAGATGGTGGCGGACACGGCGAGGGACGCGGTGAGCGAAATACTGCGGCTGCGCGACCTTGAGGCGAAGCTCAGGCCCCCGCTCCCGGGTCTTGGCGAGTTCGCGAGATGATGCGTTCGCGCGGCGCCTGATCTTCGCCCGCGTATCCGGACGTCTTCGGCCTACCCGACCGATGCGGCTTCGACATCTGGCGAGGCCGCATCCGAACTGACATCGCAGCGGGGCGTTCGCGCCGCGCGACCACCGCGCGTCGGCAGGTATGAAAAGGCGAGGGGACGAAGCCTCCTCGCCGCGGGCGGTACGACCGGCCATCCGGCAGGCTCCCTCAACGCTCCCGAGACGCTGGCCTGACCGAGGTCAATATGCGGCGCGCCGGTCCGGCCTAGGACTCTTCGTCCTGTTGGGCGGAGGTCAGCATGTCCAATCCCGATCTTTTCCGTCTGGACGGGCACGTAGCCGTGGTGACCGGCGCGGGCGCCGGCATAGGGCGGGGCATAGCGACGACGTTCGCGCGCGCCGGCGCCGCGGTCGTGGTCAGCGACCTGAAGGTCGAGGCCGCCGAGGCCGTGGCGAGCGAGATCGCCCAGGCGGGCGGCAAGGCCGTCGGCGTGGCCTGCGACGTGACCGACGAGGAGAAGCTGCAGACCCTCGTCGACGCCGCGACGGGGGAGTTCGGCAAGCTTTCGCTGCTGGTCAACAACGCCGGAGGCGGCGGGCCCAAACCTTTCGACATGCCCATGACGGACTTCCGCCGGGCCTATGAACTCAATCTCTTCTCGGTGTTCCGGCTGACGCAGCTGGCCGCGCCGCATCTGGCGGCCGCCGGAGATGGGGCGGTGCTGAGCATCTCCTCCATGGCGGGCGAGAACAAGAACGTGCGGATGGCGTCCTACGCCTCCTCCAAGGCCGCGCTGAATCATCTGACGCGCAACATCGCCTTCGACCTCGGCGCCATGGGGGTGCGGGTGAACGCCATCGCGCCGGGCGCGATCAGGACCCACGCCCTCGCCACCGTGCTCAACCCCGAGGTGGAGAAGGCCATGCTGCAGCACACCCCAATCCGCCGGCTGGGCGAGGTCGAGGACATCGCCAATGCGGCGCTGTTCCTGTGTTCGCCCGCGGCGTCCTGGATCAGCGGCCAGATCCTGACCGTGTCCGGCGGCGGAACGCAGGAACTCGACTGACCGGGCCTTCCCCGCAGAGCCTCGAGGAGGCCACATCATGCCCGCCTACGACGCCTTCGCCGAGTTCCGGATGACCGGGCACAACGTCATCATCACCGGCGGCGCGCAGAATATCGGGGCCGGGATCGCCCGGACCCTGGCGGGGGCGGGCGCCAGGGTGATGATCGCCGACCTCAATGGCGACAAGGCGGCCGAGACCGCCGCCGGGATCGCGGCGGAGACCGGACAGGACTGCCGCGGCATGGCCTGCGACGTGACGGACGAGGCGGCGATCCGCGCCGTCGTCGCCGGGACGGCGGAGGCCTTCGGCGGCGTCTCGACGCTCGTCAACAATGTGGGCTGGGGCGGCCGCCACCCTGATCCGACGGCCATCAGCGAAGAGGATTTCGTCCAGTCCTACAAGCTCAACGCGATCAGCGCCTACCGCATGAGCATGGCCTGCCTGCCCTATCTCGAGCAGGCCGAGAACGGGGCCATCGCCAATTCGGGCTCATTCTCGTCGGCCACGCCCGCCTACGACATCCTGGCCTACGCCACCGCGAAGGCGGCGCTGACCCAGATGATGGTGTCGATCGCCCACATGCTCAACAAGAAGGTGCGGGTCAATTCGCTGCTGATCGGCACGGTGATGACCGCCGGCTATGGCGACGCGGGAATCGACCCGGCGATGCAGGAGCGGTTGATGCATCCCGACAATCTGGTGGGCCGCACCGGCCGCCCGCAGGACGTCGCCAACGCCATGCTCTGGCTGTGCTCGCCCGCCAGCGGCTGGGTAAGCGGCCAGACGATCAACGTTCACGGCGGCGGCAACGTGGTTCGCCTGTTCGGCGACTGAGGGCGCGGCGCTAGATGGGAGAACCTCGGGCGCGGCCGCCGGGTGGAGCGCGAAGGCGCTAGGCGCTCGAGCGTCCTCCGGGCAAAGGCCGGGAAAAACTGGTGCTGCGAGAGAGGATTGAACTCTCGACCTCTCCCTTACCAAGGGAGTGCTCTACCACTGAGCTACCGCAGCGCCGGGGGCCGTTCGTTACGCCGCCGCTGCGATGCGGGGCCTGAAGGCGCGCGGAAACTGCCACAAGCCCCCCGCCCGCGCAAGCGCCGCGGCCGAAGCCCTGAAAATGCGCCGGATCATGAGCGTCGACCGGCCTGAAAGCCGCGCGCTTGTAGATTCGCGCGCCCGCGGCTAAGTTGCGAACGAACGTTCGCTCTCAGGAATGACCCTTGGACCAGCAGACTCCCTCAGCCCTCGCTCGGGCGGACCGCCAGGCCGAACAACGCCGGCGGATTCTCGACGCGGCGATCGCCTGCTTCGCGCGAGGCGGTTTCCACGCGACCGGGATGCAGGCGGTGTGCGCCGAGGCCGGGATGAGCCCCGGCGGGCTCTACCGGTACTTCCGGTCCAAGGAGGCGATCATCGAGGCCATCGTGGAGCGCGACCGCGCCGCCATTCCGGCGATGCTCGCCCCGCTGCTCGAGGCGGACGACGTGGTCGAGGCGATCGTCGAGGCGGCGCGCCAGTTCGTGGCGGGCAACCTCAAGTCCGAGGGCATGCCGATCTTCCCCGAACTCTACGCCGAGGCGATCCGGAACCCGGCCGTGAAGGCGATCGCCGAGCGTTGCGACGTCGAGGTGCACGAGATTCTGATGCGCGTGCTGGAGCGCGGCAAGACGCTCCGCCAGATCGACCCGGCGCTCGACGCCAACCACGCGGCGCGACTGCTGATGGCGTTCTCCGACGGCGTGCTGCTGCGCATCCTGTATGAGCCCGCCGCGCGGCTGGAAGGCCTCATGCCGATGTTCGAGCGCTCGATCCGCAGCTTCCTGGCGGCTCCGGAGGCGGGCCGATGAGCGCGCCGGCCCGAACGCGCCGCTGGCGGTGGCTGCTCGCGCTCGCTTTGGCCTGCGGGGGCGTCGCGGCCTATGCGTACCGCGACCCGATCGCCGGGCTGCTGCACCGGGATCAGGCCCCGGCGCAGGCCGAGGCCAGGCCGGCCCCGCCCTCGATCACGGTGGCCAAGGCCACGCTGCGCGAGATCGCGCAGAACATCGTCGTCACCGGCACCCTGGTGGCGCGCGACGAAATCATGGTCGGGGCGCAGATCGACGGGCTGCGGCTCGTCTCCTATCTGGTCGACATCGGCGACCACGTCGAGCAGGGGCAGGTTCTCGCCCGGCTCGACCGCGACATGCTGGAGACCCAGCTCGCGCAGAACGCGTCGCAGCTCGCCCGCGCGGAAGCCGCGATCGCCCAGGTGCGCGCCGCGATCGCCGAGGCCGAAGCGTCGCGGGTAGATGCGGAGGCCGCGCTGAAGCGCGCCGAGACGCTGAAGCTCAGCGGCAACGTCACCCAGGAACTGCTCCAGACCCGCCGGACCGCGATGCGCGTCGCGGAGGCGCGGCTGCGCGCGCAGAACGAGAATCTCCGGGTCGCCGAGTCGGAGAAGACGCTCGCCGAGGCGCAGGGCCGCGAGATCGAGATCAGGCTCGCCCGCACCGAGGTGCGGGCGCCGGCCTCCGGCGTGGTGTCGGACCGCACCGCGCGGGTCGGCCAGACGGTCGGCCTTGCGGGCGAGCCGCTGTTCCGGCTGGTCCGCGACGGCGAGGTCGAGCTCGAGGCGGAAGTCACCGAAACCCGGCTTCATTCCGTGGAGGCGGGGCAGACGGCGCGCATCGAGGTCGCGGGCTTCGCCGAACCGATAGAGGGCAAGGTGCGCCTGGTCGCGCCAACAGTCGACGCGGCGACCCGCCTCGGCAGGGTCAAGGTCGCGCTGCCGACGGACCGCAATCTGCGGCCCGGCCTGTTCGCCCGCGGCGCGATCGAGGTGG
>NZ_JBJKEX010000272.1:0-4222 GCF_045505405.1 Hansschlegelia beijingensis
GGCCGGCGTCAGCCGGTCGGCGTCGAGGCGCTGGCGGCCGCCCGGGCCCGGCTTGGCGCATGGCGGCCAAAATCGTCAGACGCGCGTCGCTGCAGGTCAGGCGACGAAGCGGTAGATCTTGTCGATCTTCTCGAGGGGGAGAACGCCGCCTGGAGTCGGTGTCGACTGCCGGTCCTTTTCTCGCGAAGGCGAAGGAGCTCCGCGATCGCTTCCCGGATCGTGGCGGCTACCGCCAGATCCTCCTCGGCGTCCTCATCGGCTCTGGCGACCCCCTCGTAATCCTTCGCGATCGAGGAAAGACGCTCGATCAGGTCAGGCCGCTCCGCCATGGCCCATATCCTTGAAGTTGTTTGCGAGAAACGCTTCAGCCAATCGGCGAGTTCCTGGCTGCCTGGGTCAGGCACATGGCCCCGGGAGTGATCACTCGCGCGCATCTACAGCCGCGGACCACGATCTCCAGGCCGCTCGATGCGGGGCCGCACCTCAAGGGAAAAGTGGTGCCCGAAACAGGGATCGAACCTGTGACCCCACCCGTGTGAAGGGTGTGCTCTCCCGCTGAGCTATTCGGGCACGCTGCGGAACGGCCCTTCACTACGCCGGACCGAATGGAATTTCAATTGGGGATGCCGCCATCGACGCCGAGCATCAGTCCCATGACGTAGGCGACCGCTCCGAGCACCACCAGAAAGAAGCCGCTCGCCGCTAGAAGACCACGGAGATCCCGGCGACTGACGGACAGCCAGCCCATCAGGCTGACATAGCTGATGAGCCAGCCCACCAGGATGGCCGCCCCCTGGCCGACGCCCGGGAACAGGTCGAGCAGGGCGAGGCCGACGATCGCCCAGATGAGCGAGGCGGTGACGATCGCGACCCAGTCCGACCAGTGGCGGAACTTCACCCGGGCTCCTCCTCGCGGACCGGACGCGTTCGTCCCCCGGTGAAGCCGAGTTCACCATCCGGCGGCCGAAGGTGGCAACCGGGCAGATTTCAGGAGAAGCCGAGCCGCTCGATCACGCCGTCGAGCTCGTCGAAATGGTCGATGAGAGCGTCGCCGCCGAGCTCCTGCGGAGGCGTTACCGTGTAGCCGAAGGTCGCCACCACGACCGGCGCGCCCGCCGCCCGCGCCGCGCCGACGTCGGCGGCGCTGTCGCCCACCATGACGGCGCGGGCCGGGTTTCCTCCCGCGCGCCCGATCGCGCCGAGCAGCGAAGTCGGGTCCGGCTTGCCGACGCCGAACGTGTCCCCGCCGACGATCGCGGCGAATCGGGCGGTCAGGCCTAGCTCATCAAGCAGCTGAGTGGCGAGTCGCTCGACCTTGTTGGTGCACACCGCGAGGGTCGCGCCGCGCGCGGCGAGCCGGTCGAGCGCAGCCTCGCATCCCGGATAGGGCAGGGTCCGGGCCGCGATGTGGGCGGCGTAATGGTCGAGGAAGAACGCGTGCAGCTCGTTCAGCCGCTGCGGCGTCACCTGATGGCCGGCGACGGCGAGCCCGCGCTCGACCAGCGCCCGCGCTCCGGCCCCGATGAGGTCGCGCGCCTGCTCATAGGGCAGCGGGGCCACGCCTTCCTCCGCGAGGGTCACGGCCAGTGCGTCGACCAGATCGGGCGCCGACTCGACGAGCGTTCCGTCGAGGTCGAACACGATGGTCAGCGGCTGCGAGAAGGACATGGGGAACCTGCGGTTCGGGAGGCGGCGACGTGGCGAGGCGTGCTTCGCCTGCTAGCCTCGCTGGCGTCAATGTCTGATTCGCGCCGAACGAGGAGGGGCCGTGAGGACGATCGCATGGTTCTGCGCTGGCGCGTGGGCGGCCGCCCTCGTGACGATTCCCGGGGTGGCCCTGGCGGAGGATTACGTCTTCCTCGCCTCGCCTCAGACCGACCTCAACCGCGTGTTCCGGGTCGAGACCAGCACAGGCGAAGTCGGCGCCTGCCAGTACGCGGTCCGCAACGGCACGGTCGGCGTGACGCTCTGCTTCACTCCGGGCGAAGGGGCCGGGCCGCAGGAGGCGGGCGCCTATGCGCTGGTGGCCTCCAATCACCAGCAGGAGGGCGGCGTCTACCGGGTCGAGAAGCGAACGGGCCGGATGAGCGCCTGCTATGTGCTGGGCGATCAGGTGGTCTGCACGCCGCAGGCCCGCTGACGGTGCCCGCCGCGCCGCGGCGGCCGTCCTCTTTTCGCCCCATGGACGTCGTGTAGAGTGCCGCAGCCTCCGGCGCCGCCGTCCCGCAGTTCATCCCGAGGAGACGTCATGAGCACCCCGACCCGCCGGGCGGCCCGCCCATCGGGCGCGAGCCGCGTCGTCGCCGCGCTTGCGGTCGCGCTGTGCGTCTGCGTCGCCCCCGCGGCTCCCGCCGCGGCGCGCTCGGCGCCCGACAGTTTCGCGGGTCTCGCGGAAGGCCTGCTCGACGCCGTGGTCAACATCTCGACCTCGCAGAACGCCCCGGCCGCCGACAAGGCGGTGCCGGCCCCTCAGGTTCCCGAGGGCTCGCCCTTCGAGGACTTCTTCGACGAATTCTTCAACAAGCGCGGCGAGGGCGGCTCGCCCCGCGGCCGCGCCCGCAAGCAGAGCTCTCTCGGCTCGGGCTTCGTCATCGACCCGGCGGGAATCGTGATCACGAACAACCACGTCATCGAGGGCGCGGACGAGATCACCGTGAACCTCAACGACGGCTCCAAGCTGACGGCGGAGCTGGTCGGCCGCGACATCAAGACCGATCTCGCCGTGCTGCGCGTGAAACCGCCGAAGCCGCTCAAGGCGGTCGGCTTCGGCGACGCCGAGCGGCTGCGGGTCGGCGACTGGGTCCTAGCGATCGGCAATCCGTTCGGACTGGGCGGCTCGGTCTCGGCCGGCATCGTCTCGGCGCGTAACCGCAACATCAACTCGGGGCCCTACGACAACTTCATCCAGACCGACGCGGCCATCAATCGCGGCAACTCCGGCGGCCCGCTGTTCAACACCGAGGGCAAGGTGGTGGGCATCAACACCGCGATCATTTCGCCCTCCGGAGGGTCGATCGGCATCGGCTTCTCGGTTCCGGCCAACGTGGCGAAGCCGGTGGTGGATCAGCTCCTGAAGTATGGCGAGGTGCGCCGCGGCTGGATCGGCGTGCGGGTCCAGCAGGTCAACGACGAGATCGCCGAGACCCTGGGCGTCTCGGGGTCGGACAAGGGCGCGCTGGTGGCCGGGGTGAACGAGGACGGCCCGGCGGCCGCGGCCGGCATGAAGACCGGCGACGTCGTGCTCAAATTCGACGGCAAGACGATCCGCGAGATGCGCGATCTGCCGCGCATCGTGGCCGATACGGAGATCGACCGCGAGGTCGAGGTCGTGGTGCTGCGCAAGGGCAAGCAGGAGACGCTGCGGATCAAGATCGGGCGGCTCGAGGAGGAGGCGAAGAAGGACGACCTTCCGAAGACCCCTCCGTCGCCTGATGAGCCGAAGACCGGCGCCGCGCTCGGACTGACCTTCACGCCGGTGAGCGACGACCTGCGGCTCAAGTTCCAGCTGAAGCCGGAGACCAAGGGCCTCGTCATCACGGCCGTCGATGATGGCTCGGCGGCCCAGGAGAGCGGCGTCCAGGCGGGCGACGTCCTGATTGAGGTCGCCCAGCGGGCGGTCGAGGCGCCGAACGACGTCACCGCCCGGCTCGAAGAGCTCAAGAAGGACGGCAAGAAGACCGCGCTGCTTCTGCTGTCCAACCGGCAGGGCGACGTCCGCTTCGTCGCGCTTCCGCTCGATTGACGGCGGGCCGTCAGGCCGTCCGGATCTCGTCCGCCGTAAAGCCCTGGAGATAGAGCAGGGCGGTGAGGTCGCCGTGGTCAATGCGGACGTCCGCCACCGCGGCGACCGCGGGCTTGGCCCGGAACGCGACCCCAAGTCCGGCCGCCTTGAGCATCGGGATGTCGTTGGCCCCGTCGCCGACCGCGACCGCGTCGGCCCTCGTCAGTCGGCGCGCGCCGAGAAGCTCGTCGAGCGCCGTCACCTTGGCGTCGCTTCCGAGCACCGGCTCGCGCAGCACGCCGCTCAGCCGGCCATCCTCCATCTCGAGGATGTTGCCGCGGCTCTCGTCGAAGCCGAGCTCCGCCGCCACCGGGACCGTGAAGCTCGTGAAGCCGCCCGAGACCAGCGCGGTGTGGACGCCCGCCGCCCGCAGCGTCGCGACCGCCGAGCGGCCTCCCGGCGTGAAGGTGACGCGGTCGCGCAGGATGCGCGCCACCGCTT